>NZ_JAKEVJ010000048.1:0-36895 GCF_022398425.1 Shewanella sp. Isolate7
ATATAATAAATTCTCGCAACAAACTTAGAACGCGGCAAGGACGATTGGCCAACATTTTCATTGAGTTAGACTAATCAAGCGCCTCTATTCAACAAGCGAGCTATATTAGCAACAACCATTTTTCTACATAGTTTTTGTTATGTAGGCAATCACAAGCTGAAGGTGGAAGACTTACATGAGTGCAGCAAAACCCCAAGGTACGATGCTCGGCCATCCTAAGGGACTGTTCCTGTTGTTTACAACTGAGTTATGGGAACGTTTCAGTTACTATGCGATGCGAGCCATCCTGGTACTATATCTCGTCGACGCAGTCCAATCACAAGGTGGTCATGGTCTAGGTTGGACCCAGGCCGACGCCCTAAATCTTTACGGTACATTCACAGGTCTTGTTTACCTAACGCCCCTCATCGGTGGTTGGCTCGCCGATACCTTCTTAGGTCAACGTAAAGCCATCATCATAGGTGGCGCCCTGATGGCCGCTGGTCAATTTATTCTGGGTACCCCTCATGCATGGGTACAAGGCATGGAAACCGAAGTCTTCTATGTCGGCCTAGGTATCCTCATCTTAGGTAACGGTCTGTTCAAGCCAAACATCTCTACCATGGTAGGTGACCTATACGAAGAAGGCGATCATCGCCGTGACGGTGCCTTCACCATCTTTTATATGGGTATTAACGTTGGTGCCTTCCTTTCAGGTATCATCGTTGGTTCGGTCGTCGCTTACTTCGATGGCAACTTCCAGGCAGGCTTCATCTGCGCCGGTATCGGTATGGTCATCTCACTGATCATTCAATTCCTGTTCGCGCAAAAGCTTCTTGGCGATATTGGCCGTACTCCAGCGGCTCAACTTGAAAAGCAAAGAGCAGCAGAAAAAGGTGAAGTTCGTAAAGAGCCACTAACCAAAGTTGAGCGCGATCGCATCAAGGTGATCATGATCATGGGTCTGTTTACCATCATCTTCTGGGCTGGTTTCGAGCAAGCCGGCGGCCTAATGAACCTGTTCACCAACGACTTCACCGACCGTATGATCGGTACCTGGGAAGTCCCAACAACTTGGTTCCAGTCATTGAACGCCATATTCATCGTGATCTTCGCCCCTGTAGTGGCTTCTATTTGGGTTCGTCTTGGCGACAGAGAGCCAAACTCACCGGTAAAATTCGCATTAGGTCTGGTATTACTCGCAACAGGCTTCCTGTTTATGATCGGTGCGGTACTGGAAATGGGTGGTGACGCTAGCGCCAAGTCAAGCATGTGGTGGTTGGTAGGCGCTTATTTCTTCCACACCATGGGTGAATTGTGTCTCTCTCCAATTGGTCTCTCTATGGTGACCAAACTGGCTCCGCTGCGTATCGCATCACTAATGATGGGTGCCTGGTTCCTGTTTGTTGCCGCAGCAAACAAGATTGGCGGTATTATCGGTTCATTCATCGGCCATGGTGGCGAGAAAGAAGAGCAGCTAGCCAACGCTATGTCTATCTTCGCTGGTATCGCGATCACCGCCGCACTGTCAGGCGTTATCCTCTACTTCATGGCAGATAAACTGGTTGACTGGATGCATGGCGCCGAAGATAGCCACCACACTGAAGAAGAAGCCTTAGAGGAAGAGATTGCAATTACTGCAGAGCATGAAGCAATCAAACGCTAATGGCTTTTCACCTGAAAAGAATGCTAATGGCTTATCACTAGCAAGTTAGCATCATAAAAAACGCCACATTAAGTGGCGTTTTTTATGTCTAGGGTTAAATAAAAATAAAACGATTCTTGAGAGAAAATTAGAAGCTCATCTGCACATAGCCGCCAGGGGCTACCTTGGGGCTGTAACTCAAACCAACAAACTCATCATTGAGTAACATCTCCCTATGTTCGGCGCTGCTTGAAACCACACACAGGCTCTCTCCCGGCATTAAATTTCTAAACTGAGTGCTGGGCTGGCCCCACTCTAGAATCCCCAATTGTAGCGCATCAGGCATTGCCAGCGGCATCAGCCCTTCTTCGTTGCGGATATAACACCTTAGGCCCTTACCCGCCTGCGCAATAGAAGCCCGATAATGGGTCAATTCAACGACCGCATAGACAATATCGACATAGATGTCCAAGCCCGACTTGCTCATCCGCTCATTAAGGTAACTCAGCATATTGAACGGCTCGATAACTGTTTCGGTATTGTCATTACGAAAACGCTTAAGCTTCTGATTGACGAAACTCTTTAGCAGCACGCTGGCAAATGCGCAGCGATTGTCTTGTGGCTGGAAATGCGCCATATACATGATGAGGTAACGCTCACCCACATTCACGCTATCGATAAAGTAGGCACTAACCTCATCATGTTTAAACAAGCTATAGTCAATCTTTGCCTTGGGGTAGTCGATCACAGAAGGGGGAAATAGCTGTTGCTGCACGCTCTTGGCGGCCTCGGCGTTTTGCTCGAGCAGGCTAAGATGCTCTTCTAGTTCTTGGTATGACAACTCGTCGAGATCTTCCAGCTGCACATCTTGCTGACTCGAGCCACCAACGCACTGACGAATCGCATTCTCGATAAGGCAGAGATCGTTAACCGGTTTAACCAGATAGTCATTAGCGCCGACTCTAAGCGCCTCAACCACATCGGCCATTACCTGATTGCCGGAGATCACGATTGAGAGGGTATCAGGCTTACGTTTGAGCATCTGCTTGAGCATATCCAGCCCGCCCAGAATAGGCATGCTGAGGTCGGCCAGCACGATATCGAAATCATGCTGACTAAATCTTTCTAATCCCTGCTGACCGTCATCGGCCTCGATAACGGTTGCACCACGATTAGTCAGGAAGGCGGCCACAATGCTGCGAAATACCGGGTCATCTTCCACTAACAGTATCACTAGATCTTCTAACGCCATTTAGCTTCCCCAGGCTCGCACTCTGGCTAAGCCGCAAAATCTAGTACATCCATATACGTCTAGATAAGCAACATCTTATCGCTAATTCCTTCGCCTATTATGAAACAATGGGTTATGCGGGACACTGATGTTAATCAAGCTCTGTCATGTATTCGTCGAGCAATTCGTCATCATCAGTCGACACGGGTATGTCGCCATCATAAACTTTATAGTCAAGATGCTGAAAATACGCTTCCTTAACAAAAGTGTAGGAGTCAAGTGCATTATCGACAAGTCTTTCTTGGTCAATTGCCGATGCGCGCCTATGGAGGTTTTTCAGCCCCCACTTGGCCAAGGATTGCCACATGGTGAGCTCAGATAGCGGGAAATAAAGCCCGTCCACCCAATCTGAGGCGATTTCACGGGTGACATAGGGGCCTAAGAAAGGCGCCATGAAATAAGGACCGTTAGGCACGCCGTAGTAACCGAGCACCTCGTTAAACTGATCCTGTTTTCGCGCCAGGCCCATCATGTCGGCAACATCGATCACCCCAAGTAAACCTATAGTGGTATTTATGGTGAATCGTCCACCGGCATTGGCTGCCCAGCCCCACTTACCCTGCAGGGCGTTGTTCACCATGGAGCTAGGTTCTTCGAAGTTAAGCACGAAATTGTTAACGCTCGTCTTTACCGGGCGAGGCAAGATGTCGTTGTAACCGTGGGCCACGGGGCGATAGAAATACTTATCGAGAAACTGATAGTTGAAATCCCACATGGCACGGTTAAAACCTTCCAGAGGATCACGCTCATCATTATAGATAATGGTCACTTCTGCGGCTGTGCTATCCGTTGCACTCTCATCGCTTGTGTCTGTTTGTGCCATCACCTGGGCACCAACCAATAGCAGACTCAACGCAATCCATTTACACTTCATATAAATTAGTTTCCTAATTAGTATTGAACACGGCTAAAGTCACCAGCTATTGTTGACGATAAAGTGTTAATACTAGACTACACAGTTTGGTTTTCCTTTTCAGATCGCTAAGGATACTCAGCAAAAGCGATAGGTCAAATTGAATTTTGTAATAAGACATTCATGGAGCATCAATTTGAGGTTCACATTTGAGTAATTCCCGTATCGACATGCCCGCCCCAGCTCTTTCTGGCGGTGATGCTCTAGCCCAAACAGACAAGAGCGCTCAGGCTAAAAATATTCCGGTAGAGATTGTATCGACTCCCCAAGGCGATAAGCTCAAGTTCAACCATCGCGAGCTGGCCATCACCTACCTTGACGCTAAAGATCAGCAAAACCTGAAACAAGATGCCATCCATCTTACAGTATTGACCCAATTAAGCGCCGCCGCTAATTCAACTTCTATGATGAATGCCAGCGTGCAGGCTCAGGGGCAGCCAACTTCCCTCCCCTTACCTAAGGGGCTGGTTGCCTATATCAATGCCAACCAGATAAGTCTGGAACAGCTCACCAACTTCGCCAACCGTCCCCAGGGCTATCCCCTCGGGGAGGTAAAAATAACGGCAAATCAGCTGTTTTTTAATGAATCGCAGCTTGTGAGGTTGCCAAGTCCCTCCATTGCCGATGGTCAATACCTAGCAAAAATTGCCATAGAAAATGGACGATTGACCCTAACGCTCACCCCAAAATTAGCAGAGGTCAATCTACAACTGACCCCCACAGGTAAAGATGCGCTGATGAGCAATGCCAACTCCCCCGCGCTCTATCTATCACCACCGTCATCCCAAGCGCTTATCAGCAAACCCGCGTTAGCCAGTGCTTACCACCAGTTAATAAATACCTTGGCAAAGACGCCGTTAACGCCTGAATCGTTAAACGGGATCATCAGGGAGCTCACCACGCCAAATCGTCCTGTTGATTCCTCATCGATTCTCATGCCAGGCAAGGCATCGGCAAACGCTACTTTGCCTAAAGACCTAATGGTTCAGATACCGCTTCGCAGTGCTCAATCGCCTGACAAGGCACCCGATAAGACAGCAGCGATTTTCGGCTCTCAGATCGGTAAAGCACTTATCTCAACGCCAACGTCAGATAATGCCTTGCTGGCCAGTGAGTCGAAAAATCCCCAAGGGGCGCTGTTGAAAGAAATAGCACAAATAGCCCAGAGCCGACTCTATCAAAACGTCAGCACTATGCTCGCAAATATCAGGCTCTCAAATATCAGGCTAACAGATAACAGGCTAACGGGAATTAGGCTCGAGGCGACGCCCCTTGAACAGGGAATGGCGAAAACTACGGCTCAGTTACGACAGCTCAGCCCCGCCGCGCTGGCTAAGCTGACAGCCCTAGAGAAACAAGCAGGGCTAATTTCGGCTACAGGCAAGTCGCCAGCAGCAAGAGATATAGGCCAAACGCAGTCATCCCCAAGAGGCTTACCCCCGAATGGACTCCAATCCAGTGATGTAGGGCATAGAGAGATAGGACATAGAGGCCTCAACCTCGCACTGGGTCAGATTGCAGATAAAGCCTTACAGGCACAAAAAGCCACTGCTCAGGGGCGAAACTTGCTGCAATTAGTACAGCAACTTCTGCCACTAGCCTTTCCTAGGCCCCTTAGCGAGTTAGCGAGTCCTAGCTCATTGAGACAGGAACTTATCGATAGCCTCGCCGGCATCGCTGCGCCCCCAGCGCCTGTCGCTAGCCTCGCCAGTATCACGAGTCACGCCGGCACCATAGGCGTGCTGTTTCAGCTACTCCTTGGCAGACAGGTAAAAACGCAAACGAGCGGCAAAGCATCTAGCCAGGTCCAAGGGCTGCAACAGCTCGCCTCGGGTAGTCAGCTACTGGGATTGCTCGAAAAAAGTGGCGGCCTAGAGTCGCTGGGCAAGTTAATATCGAATCTTTCCCTCTATCAGCAGGCGAGCAGCGACTCGCCACAATCGACGAATTGGTACTTTACCCTGCCCTACATGATTGAGCACAGACACGAAGAGCTTGAGGGGCATTTCAGCCAGGACGAGCAAGAGAAAAACAGCTCCCCTCATTGGCGGCTGCAGCTTAAGTTTAATCTCAGTCAGGCGGGGCTTTTGATCAATGCTGACGTGAAAGATGGTCGACTGAACCTGGGTTTTACCTCAGAAGATCAGAGCCTGCTCGACCGTATCGAACAACGACTCATGGGACTCGAAAAGAAGATTCAGGCCATCGGCATAACCCCAAACAAGATCCGCACTCAAGTCTCACAGGTGCCCGCCTCCTTACTTCCAGGTGAGCACTATTTGGTAAAGATAAAGGCCTAATGATGAGCTCAACAGACGATTTAGAAAACAAGTTACACGGTAATTCAGGCCATAACTCAAGTAGTCACTCATACAATAACCCACACAGGCCCACTCAGGCGACCGCCCTGCGCTACGACGGTAAATCGGCGCCGCAGATCACCGCCAAGGGTGAAGACTTAGTTGCCGAGGAGATCATTGCCATCGCCAAGGAGGCTGGCATCTATATCCATCAAGATGCCAACTTGAGTAACTTTCTGCAAAAACTGGAGATAGGTGAGGAAATCCCCAAAGAGCTGTATCTGCTCATCGCAGAACTCATCACCTTCGTCTATATGCTTGACGGTAAGTTTCCAGAACGCTGGGACAATATGCATAAGAGGATCATGCAAGAGGTGTAAGGACCAAAAAATTATACCAATCACAGTAAATATGTGATCAGAAATAGCGCAGGAAAAACACTTGAGAACAAAGCAGGATTTTTAGATAAGTAGTTATTCTACAATTAAAAATACTAATACAGTTATCGAGCGTTTTAACAAGCTAGAATGATTAATTATTTATTACGATTGGTATTAGCTAAGGAAGGTGCGAACAAGTCGTCGCACAGCTCTGGCTTTGATAGCAGCGACAGTTCAAGGCATTCAACTGAGGGCATGCCGAGGCCTGCGGAAGTTGAATAATGCCGAAATGGTGTTGCTATCAAAGCCCCGCAGGGCGAGGCTTACAGCGGTATTTGCTGCGTTACAGTTCTTGCGAAGGACTAGGGCCATTCGCTGCAAACTGTGCCTTGCATCTATCCACTTTAAGCACACGCAGAGCAAGCACNCGCACAGCTCTGGCTTTGATAGCAGCGACAGTTCAAGGCATTCAACTGAGGGCATGCCGAGGCCTGCGGAAGTTGAATAATGCCGAAATGGTGTTGCTATCAAAGCCCCGCAGGGCGAGGCTTACAGCGGTATTTGCTGCGTTACAGTTCTTGCGAAGGACTAGGGCCATTCGCTGCAAACTGTGCCTTGCATCTATCCACTTTAAGCACACGCAGAGCAAGCACGGGACTTATTCGCACCTTCCCTAAAAAAAGAGACCTAACGCTTACCATGTAGACGTAGCAAAAGCTCGGCCTCTGCCTTAGGCAGCTCACACTCCTTTACCAGCTCGTCGATATCGGCGCCGAGTTCGACCATCTTCATCGCTCGGGTATAGAGCCTGGCCTGAGGTTCATCCGCGACCGTCTCATCGATGCGGGCCTCCTGCTTGGTCACACGCTTTTCGAGCTCAAGCATGCGTCGACCAACCCCTATGGTGCCGGATCTCAGCTCCTGCAGCTCCTGCTTTACCGCCTCACGCTGTCGATCGTTCTCTTTAACCAGCAAGGTCAAGGCGTCTATCTTGGCTCTGAGTTTGTTGGTCAATTTCTGCTGATACAGCACCAAACCAAGACAGGCAACCACATACAGTAACGCCGCGATTAAGATCTCATCGCCTATCATAAAAGCCGACTCCATTATTTTTTACGCCTACACTCATCTAACTCTTTTCCACCACGAAAAAAGCCATCGAACGAGGCGACGGCTTTTTATCGTCAATGGCTAAGGGTTTAAAGCTGAGCCAGTTCCATCCACTCTTCATCTGAGAGTAACTTATCGAGATCCACCAGAATGAGCAATTCATTATCGCGATTACTCACCCCTTGAATAAACTTGGCACTCTCTTCTGTGCCCACGTTCGGCGCATTGTCGATCTCCGAGCCACGCAGATAGACCACCTCGGCGACGCTGTCGACCAGAATACCGATCACTTGCTTCTCCGCTTCGATGATCACGATACGGGTAGAATCATCCACCTCGGCAGAAGGCAGACCGAAACGCGAACGGGTATCGATCACTGTCACCACATTGCCACGAAGGTTAATGATCCCCAACACATAATGAGGAGCCCCCGGCACAGGAGCGATTTCGGTGTAACGCAACACCTCTTGCACCTGCATGACATTGATACCATAGGTTTCATTGTCTAAACGGAAGGTTACCCACTGCAACACTTCATCATCTTTACCTGCAGCAACTGCCGCGACGTTTTTTGCATCTGCCATATCAACCTCAGCCAATAGAGTCCTGACTACCTAAACCCAAATTTAATAATTCAATCAGTGCCTGCACATGTAAGATGCCGCACATCTGTTCTTTTACGACGCCAGCCAGCCAGGGGCGTTTGCCCGCTTTGCTACGCCAATTAACTTCTGACTTTAAAATTTTGACGGAATTCACCAGAGACTCACAGGCCAAGCCCCAATTACTGTTCTCTAGGAGTACAATATATTGGTAATCAACAGATTGCGCCAGCTTCTCGTCGTATTTTTCCGGCATCACCCAGGCGCCGGAATCGACAACATTGAGCTGCGAGTCCCTATGAGTTTGAACGCCAAGATACCAGTCTGGTCGTCCCATAATATGGTTAATTCGCTCCACCTTAACGATACCGCCAAGGCTTACCAGGGGCACGGCTAAGGTGAGACCCGCCACCTTGAAAAACAGCACCTGAAACTCTTCATCGAGCTGCTCAATCAACTGCTCAGTCACCCCGGGCGGTGTCGCCCCGGCTTGAGTCTGCATCGAGGTTGCCAGTTCGACCTTTTCGGCAACGGCTTCCTCTTGCTTAATACTAGCCGAAGTTTCTAATTTTTCTTCTATTTTTTCCTTAACTTGCGACAAAGGTTTCGCATGAGTAGCGGTTTCAACCTGTGCAGGCTTGGCCTCAACAGTGGCTGACTTAACCTGCTCGAGCGTCTTAAGCTCCTGCTTTGTTACAGTCTCGGTTGCTGTTTCAGTTTCTGTCTCAGTTTCTATCTCAGTCACCGGCGCCAGCAGTTGCTCGAGCGCGAGCTTATTCAGCGGCGGGGCGGCTTGGGTTATCACTGGGCGTGACGGCGCTTGCTGAGCCTGAATCTGGGTCTGTCGCTGCACTGCGGGGGCTTGTCGAGTCGCTAGCCCATCTTGGTTAGCCGTCGCTTTGCCGCGCTTTTCTTCATGCTCACCTGACGAAGCACTCTTTTGCTTAAGCTCCTCTCGCTCAAGCTCCTCTCGCTCAGGTTCCTCTCGCTCGGGTTCCGAGAGCAGCAGCGAAAAATAATCGAAAACCGCATCATCAGCCGAGTTTGACATGAGCAAACTCCTTGGTCAGCAGATGATCCAGCAATCTGTCATAGGCCTTCACGCCGCGAGAATGGCTGGCATAATGCGAGGCTGGCAAGTGCGCCAGGCTGGCATCACGAAACTTGGTATCGACCGGGATAACATCTGGCCAAAGCACATCACCATACTCCTCCCCTAGCTGCTGTAAGGCGGCTGGCGACGCCTTGGTGCGTCTGTCATACATGGTCGGAATAATGGTGTAACTGTAGTTGGTATTCTTAGAGCGTCCCATGAGTGTCATGGTTTTGACCATACGGTCTAGCCCCTTGATGGCCAAGAACTCTGTCTGTACCGGAATGATAATGTGTTCGCTGGCGGCAAGCGCATTGACCATCAGCACCCCTAATACCGGCGGGCAATCGATGAGGGCGACGTCATAATGCTCATCGACTAAACTAAGCAGGCGCTTAAGGATCAAGCCCATCCCTTCCTGATGGCCGAGTGAGCGATCCAGCGTCGCCAGGGCCATGGTGGCGGGCAGCAAATCGATACCTTCAACCTTAGTAGGCACAATATGGGCAAGCACCTGCTCTTGTGTCAGGCTCTTGTGCTTCAAAAACAGCTCATAGAGTGAGGCGGGCACCTCTTCGGAATCTATCCCCAGATAGTAGCCCAGGGACGCATGGGGGTCTGTGTCTATCATCAAGACTCGCTTGCCCCGCTTAGCCATGGCGCCTGCTAGGCTCGCCACTGTGGTCGTCTTGCCCACGCCCCCTTTTTGATTTGCTATGGTCCAGATCTTCAAGTAAAACCCCTTAAATCGCCGCGCGTATCGCCATCAGGCTATTGTTTTAATTATCTTCGCGAGTCGTGACTCGAATGCCGCCATGGGGCAGGCTTATTACTTTAACACCATCTTTATCTTCTGACAGCTTAACCGCTTGAGATGCCCCCTGACCACTCTGTTGCGCCTTATCTGTGGTGCTTGCCACCTTTTGCTCGGACTGAGATGGCACTTCCATAGGTAATAGAGGCGTTAACTCGTCCTGGTCATCAAGCGGTAGGCTTTTTGCCTCATGTCTGGCAATCGACTCGGGCACCTCTGGGCCAATCTCCACCCTCACCTGACTGCCAGGTTCCGCCTGCTTGATGATAGATTGAGTAAATTCAGGATTATTCTCCATCCAATCGGCCAAGGCCTCGGCCTGCTCGTCGGGCACCATCAAGAGCACCTGGGTCTTCTCGAGCTGAGCTATCTTATCCTCGAGCAGCTCATTCTTATGCCTTAGGTCGAGATAGAGTGAGCCAGTGACTAGACTGCTGACCAACAAGAGAAAAAACAGCAACAGCACAGTGGTGCTGACGCCCTGACGCTGCCTAGCCACGTCCACTCTCGCGTATGATGGCCTCGGCCATATCATCGAGCGCTATCGATTGACTCGAGATCCCAGCAGCAGTCACCGCCTGAGGCATACCGTAGACCACGCAGCTTGCTTCATCCTGGGCCCAGATGGTTGCACCGACGTTTTTAAGCATCCGCGCCCCTTCGCGACCGTCGGCGCCCATGCCGGTCAATACCACGGCCAGCGTCCCGCCACCGCTCAACTTAGAGGCCGAGGCAAAGGTAATATCGACACAGGGCTTGTAGTTCATATCCGCACTGCCGGCCACGATCTTAATGCGTCCATAGGTGCCGCCGCGTTCAAGCATCATCTGCATTCCGCCGGGCGCCAAATAAGCGCAGCCCGCCCTGAGTTGATCGCCATTCTGCGCCTCTTTCACTTCGATGGCACACAGGCCATTTAAGCGAGCCGCGAAAGCCGGGGTAAAGGCCGCCGGCATATGCTGGATCAACAAGATGGGATGAGGATAATTAGCCGGTAGCTTAGTCAAGATACGCTGCAGCGCAACCGGACCACCGGTCGAGGTACCGATCAGCAACAATTTATATTTCTTACCACTGGCTCTGGGAAGCGGCGCACTCGGGCGTGACGCCGGACGTTGTGGCTGCACACTCTCTCTAGACGGTGCAGTCCCTGTCGTGGCTGTAGGCTTTGGCGGTACACTTCGAGGCAGTATAGGACGAAACACCCGGCGACGGCCCAATGCCTTGATACGCTGCTGCAATAGAGAGATCGCCTCATCTTTATTAGTGGCGATATCTTCAAATCGTTTAGGAAGAAAATCTAATGCACCGGCCTCCAAGGCATCCAGCGTCGCCTTGGCACCATCATGGGTGAGAGATGAGAACATCAAAATGGGCGTGGGACACTTCGCCATGATCTCACGCACGGCACTGATACCATCCATCACAGGCATCTCGATATCCATGGTGATCACCTGTGGCTTCAACTGCTGCGCCAGCTTAACCGCTTCGGCACCATTTGAAGCCGTGCCTATGACCTCTAAATCCGCATCCTTGGTGACAATCTCACTGACTCGACGACGAAAAAAGCTTGAATCATCGACAACTAATACTTTTATGGCCATTCAATTTCCTATCTACAGCAGGATCCTTGCCGAAACAAGGCGTGATGCCTTTGGCATCACGCCGATCCGCTAGCTCGCTGTACCACTAACTGCTATTTCTTATTCTTGGCGTAATGTTTCAATAAGCCGGGTACATCTAATATCAATGCGATGCCACCATCTGAGGTAATCGTGGCGCCAGCCATGCCTGGGGTGCCATGTAGCAGGGTGCCCAGCGGCTTGATCACCACTTCTTCCTGACCAATCAAGGAGTCAACCACGAAACCTATCTGCATGGTGCCGAGCTGTACGATCACCACGTGACCATGCTGCTTATCGCCATGCTTGAAGCTCGCGGCCTTACGGCTCAGCCAATGCTCCAGATAGAAGAGCGGTACGGCTTTTTCTCGCACTATCACGGTTAACTGGCCATCGACAATATTGGTCTTGGTCAGATCCAGATGGAAGATCTCGCTGACACTCGACAGCGGCAAGGCAAACACCTGCTGTGCAACTTCCACCATCAGGGTCGGCATAATCGCCAGGGTGAGCGGCACCTTGATCTCCAGGCAAGTCCCCTTACCTTTCAGGGAATCGATATGCACTGTACCGTTTAGCTGAGTAATGCGCGTCTTCACCACGTCCATGCCAACGCCACGGCCTGAGATGTCAGAGATCTCTACCTTAGTGGAGAAGCCAGGAGCGAAGATCAGGTTATAGGCCTCTTCGTCAGACATGCGCGCCGCGGCATCTTCATCGAGCACACCACGCGTGATGGCGATCTGCTTGAGTTTATCGGGATCCATCCCCGCGCCATCGTCTTCAATTTTGAGCAAGATATGATCCCCTTCCTGACTGGCAGAAAGGGTGATGGTACCTGTGCGTGACTTGCCGTTGGCTTCACGCTCGTCGGGCATCTCGATACCATGATCGACCGAATTGCGCACCAGGTGAACCAAGGGATCGGCAAGGGCTTCGACCAAGTTCTTATCCAGATCCGTATCTTCGCCTGTCATGCGAAGATCGATCTCTTTATTCAGGCTGCGGGCCAAATCACGAACCACACGCGGGAAGCGGCCAAATACCTTCTTGATCGGCTGCATGCGGGTCTTCATCACAGCGCCCTGCAGATCGGCAGTTACCAGATCTAGGTTGGCCAGGGCCTTAGACATATCCTCGTCATCGCGGGAGATCCCCAGGCTAAGCAGACGATTACGCACCAATACCAGCTCACCGACCATGTTCATGATCTGATCGAGACGCGCAGTATCGACACGTACTGTGGTTTCCGCCTGCGGCATGTTAGCGGCTGGCGCCTTGGCCGCAGCCTTCTCCTTCACCACAGGTTTAGGCGCTGGCGCCTCCACGGGCTGTGCCTTAACACTCGATTGCGCAGGAGTTGCCACTTTAGGTGCGGAAACCTCTGGCGCCTTAGGGGCCGCCGGGCTGGTCTCGCTGCCAGGACCGGCACCGGTCCCATGCAGCTCATCTAGCAGCTTTTCAAATTCATCGTCGGTGATCTCATCGGCATCCACCGGCGGCGAGCTAGGCTCTGGCACCTTGGCAATTGGTGCTGAGGGCGCCTGGAATTTACCCGAACCGTGAAGTTCATCGAGAAGTGACTCGAACTCATCGTCGGTGATGTCGTCACTCTCGTTGGCCTGAACCGGCGCGCTAGCCGCAGCGCTGGTACCTGAAGGCCCTTTTCCGCTTCCGTGAAGCGCATCGAGCAGGGCTTCGAATTCAGACTCATCTATCTCATCGATATCGCCTTCACCGGCAATGGAGGTCACGGGATCATTGCTTACCGGCTCGTCAAACAACTCGACATTGTCATCGAGCGGGGTATCAAACAGCTCGATACCGTCATCGGCCTGTGCATCAGCAGGCGCTTCATCCGGCTGTTCATAGGCAAGCGTCTCGCCAGCGCCGCCCATTTCCGACGGTAATAAGCCACCAGAGCTCAATAATTTAAGGTTAGCCAACAGGGCATCATCGGCAGGGCTTTGCTCGACACCCGCCTGGGTCTCGGCAAACATAGAATTGATGGTGTCGACGGCCTGTAAAATGATATCCATCAGTTCGGCGGAAACACTGCGTTTCCCTGTGCGTAGCAGGTCGAAGGTATTTTCCGCTTCATGACAGACATCCACCATGGGCGTCAGACTCAAGAAGCCTGCGCCACCTTTAACTGTGTGGAATCCACGGAAGATGGCATTGAGTAGTTCGGTGTCGTCGGGGTTATTCTCTAACGCCACCAGCTGTTCAGAGAGAAGCTCAAGGATCTCACCCGCTTCAATCAAAAAGTCCTGCAGTATCTCTTCATCAACATCAAAGGACATTCATATGACTCCTACTTAGAAACCTAGACTCGACAGCAAGTCATCGACTTCATCTTGCCCTGTCACGACATCATCACGCTGATCAGCGTTCATAATAGGACCTTCAGCTTCGACGCACTTCTCTGATGCTTGGGGTTTATCCGTTGCGGGCTGCTCGCCAAATACGGTCAACATGGAGACCAGGTTACTCTCCACCTCTCGTACCAGCTCGATCACCCGGCGGATCATCTGCCCGGTCAGATCTTGGAAGTCCTGGGCCAGCAATATGTTATTGAGTAACTCTTTCAAACGGTTGGAATCGGACTCGCTACGCTCGATAAACTGCTGAACGTCATGGCATAGCGCCTTAAATTCGTGCAGCTGAATATCGCGTCTCATCAGACGATCCCAAGAAGGCTTAACGGCTTGTACGTTTGCGGTTAGCGCATCTGCAAGCGGCAGAGATTCTTCGACGGCGTCCATGGTCTTGTTTGCCGCCTGCTCCGTCATGTCGATGACATAATTGAGGCGCTCTTTGGCATCGGGAATTTCGCTATTGGCCAGCTCCACGAGGCGACCGTCCACCTGAAAATCCACTATCGCACTGTGAAGCTGACGGGTAAGGCGACCCACCTCGTCAAACAGCTCTTTCTGAATCGGGCTGGCGATGTCGCGAATTAGCTCATCGGCCTGCTCTTGTTGGCCAGCCTCGAGTAGATCAACAAGTTGCTTGGCCTGTGCTAAATTGATCAGCCCTGAAGTTTCTGCCTGCATAGCTCAACCTTGATTAACCGAGTCGTTCGAAAATCTTGTCTAACTTCTCTTTCAATGTCGCCGCAGTAAAAGGTTTCACCACATAGCCATTCACACCAGCCTGGGCCGCTGCGATGATCTGTTCCCTTTTCGCTTCCGCAGTCACCATCAACACAGGAATGTGTTTCAGGTTGTCATCGGCACGGATAGCCTTTAGTAGGTCGATACCCTGCATCCCAGGCATATTCCAATCGGTTACGACAAAATCAAAATCGCCTTTTTGCAACATAGGCAAGGCTGTCGAACCGTCATCTGCTTCCTGAGTGTTATTAAAACCCAAGTCTCTCAACAAGTTCTTGATGATGCGTCTCATTGTTGAGAAATCGTCAACAACGAGAATCTTCATATTCTTGTCCAAGGTTTCCTCCGCGGAGCTGTTTTTATATTGCTCATGTAATCGTTATATTTTGGTCCAATGCTTGAGTTTCGCTTTGAGTCTGAGCATCGCCTGGCTGTGTATCTGGCTTACTCGGGATTCGCTGACATCAAGTACGGCACCGATCTCTTTTAAATTTAATGCTTCGTCATAATATAACGACAAAACTAATCCATCTCTTTCTGGCAGTAATTTAATCGCTTCCACGAGGGCCTCATGAAACTGTGTCTCTGCCAGAGATTCAAATGCGTCGTCCTGGTGATCATCTTCCTGTCTTACTACATCGACCGATACACCAAGATCTTCAATTCCAACTACTTTCCCGACTGAAACATCATTAAGAATATGATGGTACTCATCGAGCGGCATATCAAGTCGATCCGCAATTTCATTGTCTTTTGCGTCACGTCCAAGTTCTTGTTCTAGCTCGTCAATCACCTGTGCTATGCGGCGTTGATTGCGGTGAACCGACCTGGGTACCCAGTCGCCACGGCGGATCTCGTCGAGCATAGAGCCACGAATGCGTATTCCGGCAAAGGTTTCAAACTTAGCCCCCTTGCTGCCGTCGAACTTGGCCGAGGCTTCGAGCAGGCCCATCATACCTGCTTGTAACAGATCATCCAATTGCACCGAGGCGGGCAGACGAGCAAGTAAATGGTGAGCAATCCTTTTAACCAACGGTGCATACTGTTCGACAATAGAAGCTTTGTTATCTAAACAAGTATACGCAGCGGCTTTACTCACTCGTACGATCCTCTTGATATTCTGGGCGTTGTACCAAACGTTCCACAAAGAACTCTAGGTGGCCGCCCGGCTGTTGTGGCACTGGCCAGCTAATGATCTTATTAGCCAAACCATGATAAGCAATCGACGCCGGCGACTTAGGAAACGCCTCGACGATCAGCTTTTGTTTACGAACTGACTTGCGAAGGTTTTCATCGAAGGGGATAGTCGCAACCAGCTCCAGGGCCACGTCGAGAAAACGGTCGGTTACCTTGCTAAGTTTAGCAAACAACTCCATCCCTTCTCGCAAACTTCTGACCATATTGGCCACAATCTTAAATCTGAATACGCCGTGCTCGCGGCTCAGAATCTTAATTAAAGCATAGGCATCGGTAATAGAGGTCGGCTCATCACAGACCACGACCAAGACATCTTGCGAGGCGCGAGAGAAGCTGAGCACCATGTCCGAGATACCGGCAGCGGTATCCACGACCAGGATATCAAACTGGGTCTTCATCTCACTGAAGGCACGGATTAGGCCGGCATGCTGCGCAGGTGTCAGCTCCACCATGGCCTGGGTACCAGAAGTGGCAGGAATAATACCAATTCCCTTAGGACCACGAACAATGATCTCGTCAAGATCGGCCTCACCGGATAATACGTGGGACAGATTGCGCTCAGCCCTTAGGCCCAACATGACATCGACGTTGGCAAGACCCAAGTCGGCATCGAGCACAAGCACTCGCTTGCCCTTCTCGGCCAGGGAGACGGCGGTGTTGATCGATACGCTGGTTTTACCTACGCCACCTTTACCACCGGTTACGGCAATTACTTTTACTTTTTCGTTATATGGTTGATTCATCATACGTAAACCGCTTGCTTGATCCCGACTCATTATATTACTCAAATGCGTAGGCCTGTTCATATGACCTTTCGTTATTCTGTATTGGTTGCACTTTCTTTTCGAGTACCGACAGGGCCTTGTTGGCTAAGGCTAAGGTGTCGGCCACTTGCATATCTTCTGGCACTCGCTGGCCATCGGTGACATAACTCAAGGGTAATCCACTTTGAATCAACACACTCAATGCCGGCGCCAAGGCCACCGATTCATCTAATTTGGTCAAAATCGCACCGGATAATGGAATCCGAGTAAACTGCGCGACGGCATCTTCAAGCACTCTTCTTTGACTTGTAGATGACAGTACCAGATAACTGCGAATAGGTAATCTGCTATTTGCAGTTAAATTATCAAGTTGCTGGAACAATCTCACATCTCTTTGTCCCATGCCCGCAGTATCTATCAATACTAGCTTGCGATTGCGGAACTGATAAAGAATTTGTTCCAACTCATTGAGATCATGAGCTTGCTTGACCGGACACCCCATTATTTTGCCATAGGTTGCCAGCTGCTCATAGGCTCCAATGCGATAATGATCGGTTGTAATTAATGCAACTTGATCTGAACCATGTTGCGCGGCGAATCGAGCGGCTAATTTTGCGACACTCGTCGTCTTGCCGACACCAGTCGGACCGACAAAGGCAACCACTCCGCCCTGACGGACAATATCATCCCCCTGGTTGTCGAGCATGTTCGCCAGGCTACGCGGCAGCGCCTTTACCAGATCCGCTGGCACATAGTGTTCGCTCAAGGCCGACAATTTAACCGCAACCTCAGGACTAAACTCGGCGTCGAGCAGACGGCTCTCTAACATGGCACCGACAGGATCCAGGCGGCTCTTCTGCTCTGTCAGCAGTGAGGTCACCTGATGGGTCAGCAGGTTACGCAGGGAGGCTAGCTCCTCACGCATGGATTCAATCTCGCTGCTGGCCGCGCCGCTCTTTTCACGCTTGGGACGATTGAGAACAGGGCTCTCCTGGTGACTGATTGCAGGGGCCTCCTCTTTAGGCGCCTTCAATCCTTGGGCCCAGGCGGGCATCTCGAGTGCTTCATTTGACTGACTTAACTGCTGACTGACGCGATTTTGTTGACGCTCAAGCAGGGCCTGCAGCGAATCGGCCACGGGTGATGGTTGTTTTTTTGACTCTGCCTTGATGGGTTGGCGACCGATAGACACCTTCTCTTCGGCAAGGTCTAGAAAGCTGGGTGACAGGGGCGCGGCATCGCTTGATTTGGCCACGCTTGGCTTAGGCTCGTCGTAGTCGACCGCGGCCACAATCTCTATGCCGCCGGTGACTTTTTTATTGGACATGATCACCGCATCCGAGCCTAAAGTCTCTTTTACCTGGGCCAATGCAGAGCGCATATCTTTCGCCAAAAAACGTTTAATTTTCACTTAAATACCCTCTACTGGCCGACCGCCGATACGATGCGAATTTGTTTCTCATCGGGTACCTCTTGGTAAGAGATCACCCTTAGATTTGGAATCGTATGTTTAACAAAACGCGACAGCGTCGAACGTAACATACCCGAAGTCAGTAGGATGGCTGGCTGACCCACCATCTCCTGACGCTGGGATGCGTCGAGTAACGACTTTTGCATCCTCTCGGCAAGGCTAGGTTCGATATTCGGCCCCTCGCCTCCCGTTGCCTGCATAGACTGATGCAACATCTGTTCCAATTCAGGCGCCAAAGTAATGACAGGAATTTCCGGCTCTGGCCCGCTTATTTCTTGTACAATCATGCGTTTAAGCGCAATACGTACGGCGGCGGTGAGCACTTCGGTATCGTTACTCTTAGGCCCGTACTCGAGTAGCGTCTGAACGATTGTCTTAAGATCGCGAATGGAGACGCCTTCATTAAGCAGGTTCTGCATCACCTTGACCACAGTGCCCAGCGGCAAGACATCGGGAATAAAGCCGCTGACCAGCTTAGGCGAATGCTTGGCCAGCATATCCATCAGCTGCTGCACCTCTTCGTAACCCAGCAGCTTAGAGGCATTGTTGGTCAATAGCTGACTCAGGTGAGTGGCTACTACCGTGGCGGCATCAACGACCGTATAGCCTAAGGTCTGAGCGTGTTCTCTTAGCTCAGGTGCTATCCATACCGCCTCAAGTCCGAAGGCCGGGTCTGTGGTCTCGACGCCATCCAGCTTGCCGTAGACCTGGCCAGGGTTGATGGCCAGCTCACAGTCGTGACGAATATCCGCCTCGCCGGAGGCCACCCCCATCAGCGAGATGCGATAGGTGTTTGGCGCAAGGTCTAAGTTATCGCGAATATGCACCGCGGGTACCAGGAAGCCCAGCTCCTGAGACAGCTTCTTACGTACGCCCTTGATGCGGCCGAGTAGCTCACCACCCTGGCCCTTGTCCACCAGAGGGATCAGGCGATAGCCCACCTCCAGGCCGATGGTATCGACCTGCTGCACATCATCCCAGCTAAGCTCTTTGGACTTGGCATCACCCGGGGTTGCCGGCGAGGTCTTGGCGATCTCCAGGGCACGCTGCCTATCGAGATCTTTCTTACGATGCAGAAAATAGGCGCCCGCTGCGGTAATGATGCCGAAGGTTAAGAAGGCAAAATGAGGCATACCAGGCACGATACCCATGATCAGCAGCACGCCGGCGGCGATGGCCAGTGATTTGGGATTGTCGAACATCTGACTCATCACCATCTGACCCATGTCGCCAGATTCGTTTTGACGAGTCACCATCAAGGCCGCGGCGATGGAGAGCAAGAGGCCAGGGATCTGCGCCACCAAGCCATCACCGATAGTCAGCAAGGTGTAGATCTCGACCGCAGAGGAGAAGTCCAGGCCGTGCTGGGCCATACCTATGACGAAACCACCCAGGATGTTGATCACCAGAATCATGATGCCCGCGATCGCATCCCCTTTTACAAACTTAGAGGCACCGTCCATCGCGCCGTAGAAGTCGGCTTCCTTGGTCACTTCGGCGCGGCGAATACGCGCCTGATCTTGGTTAAGGACCCCGGCATTAAGGTCGGCATCGATAGCCATCTGCTTACCAGGCATGGCATCTAGGGTAAAGCGGGCACTCACCTCTGAGATACGTCCTGCACCCTTGGTCACCACGGCGAAGTTAATGATGATCAGGATAAGAAACACCACCAGACCCACGGCATAGTTACCGCCGATTACCACCGAGCCAAAGGCTTCGATCACCTTACCCGCGGCGTCACCACCGTTATGACCCTCGAGCAATACGATACGGGTCGAGGCGACGTTAAGCGCCAAACGCAGCAGGGTGGCGACAAGCAGAACCGTTGGGAAAGCGGCAAAGTCTAAGGGGCGATCGGTATAGATGGCGACCAGCAGGACGACCAGCGCTAACGCGATATTAAAGGAGAACAGGATATCCAGCAGAAAGGCTGGCATGGGCAAGACGATCATCGCCAGCGCCGCAAGTACCAAGATAGGTGTGCCTATCCCTTTGAAGTTGGCGGGTTTTACCTGTTTTAGTTGACCTAAGCTTGCTTTCAAATCCATCAATCTAGCGCCTGAACTTTGACATCTAGCTAGGATTCAGCAAAAAGTACGCCAACTTAAGGCGCTCTCGGCCAGCTTTAATACCAATCACAGTAAACATGTGATCAGAAATAGCGCAGGAAAAACGCTTGAGAACAAAGCAGGATTTTTAGATAAGTAGTTATTCTACAATTAAAAATACTAATACAGTTATCGAGCGTTTTAACAAGCTAGAATGATCAATTATTTATTACGATTGGTATAACACAAGTGAATAACATTCGCTCAAACAACGGACAAGGCGATGAGCAGCAAGGCGAGAATCTTCTTGAACTTTAGTACTTTAACTCGTCGGGGATAGGCTGATTGACAGGGATAGGCGTTGGCCGCTTACCGCCTTTTTGCTGATACTGACGCAGCTGGAAGACATAGGCCAGTACCTGGGCAACGGCAGTAAACAGGCCCTCGGGGATCTCCTGATCTATCTTGGTGGTGTGATAGATGGCCCTGGCCAGTGGCGGCGCAGAGACGATGGCCACGTCATGTTCACGGGCGATCTCACGTATCTTAAAAGCCACATCATCCACCCCTTTGGCGAGCACATAGGGCGCGGCGGCCTTGGTCACATCATATTTTACCGCCACCGCATAGTGCTCGGGGTTGACCACAATCACGTCGGCATTGGGCACCTCGGCCATCATGCGCCGCTGCGCCATCTCACGCTGCATCTGACGCACCCTGCCCTTCACCTCGGGCTGGCCCTCGGTATCTTTATACTCGTCCTTGATCTCCTGCTTGGTCATCCGCAGCTGTTTGTTATGGTTCCAGATCTGAAACGGCACGTCGATCACCACAATAATCACGGTAGAGGAGCAGAGCACGATAAACATCCACACCAGCAGATCCAGTGCGTTATAGACGTTGCCCGGCAGGTGTCCCTGGGACAGGGTAAGAATATCGGTAAAGTAATAACTGAGCAGCAGATAGGCCATCAGGGCCACCACGGAGAACTTGGCGATCCCCTTAGTTAGCTCCACCAAGGCCTGCACCCCAAACATGCGCTTAAAGCCACTGATGGGGTTCATCTTGTTGCCCTTCGGCATGAAAGCCTTGGCCGAGAAGGTGATGCCGCCGAGCACAACATTCCCCAGGAAGGCAACAAAGGCGAGAAACAGCACGAAGCTGGCCATAGGGATCGCCAGCTCGCTGAAGACCATCATCCAGATGTTGAACATGCTGTTGGTGTCGTAGATCTCCGGTCTGCTCATGGTAAACAGATTCGTCATCACGCTCATCAATGACTGCCCCAGGCTCGGCCCAATAACGGCAAAGCCCACCGCCGCCGACATCAGCACGGCAGAGGTGCCCAGCTCCTTAGATCGGGCGACCTGCCCCTTCTCTCGCGCCTGTTCGCGTCGCCTGGGGGTCGCCTCTTCGGTCTTCTCCTGACTGGTATCGTTATCGGCCATCAGAAACTCCTAGCCGTACTACATTGCAGCTGCACCAGATCGCACAGCAACAACTGGGCCGAACGCCAGACCTCGTCGAAATGCGCCATGATAGGCGTCAGGGTCAACCAGAGAATAATCAAACCACTCACCATGGTCACGGGAAAACCGATGGCGAAGATGTTAAGTTGCGGCGAGGCGCGGGTCATCACCCCAAAAGAGAGGTTAATCAGCAAGAGCGCAACGATCGCCGAGATAGACATGGTCAGCGCCGCGCCGAACATATAGGCGCCCCACTCTGCCAGGCGCCGATAGCTGGCGATGCTGATCCCCTGCATCGACACGGGAATGGTATCGAAGCTCGCCACCAGCATGCGGATCATCACCAGGTGACCATCCACAGCGAGAAAGATCATGGTGGTCAGCAGCAAGAAGAAGTTACCGATAACCGGGGTCTGCTGCCCCGAGCCGGGATCCACCATGGAGGCAAAACCTAGGCTGGTCTGCATGCCGATGATCTGGCCGGTCAGCACGAAGGTCTGCATGATTAGCAGCGTCACAAACCCCATGGCGACGCCGATCAATATCTGCTGCACGGTAACGAATACCGCACCTAATGAGAACAGCTCGACCTCGGTATTCACCGGCAACATGGGGGCGATGGCGAAGGTAATCGCCACCGAAAGCAGCAAGCGCACGCGGGTGGGCGTGGTGTTAGCGCCAAATACGGCCATCACCATCAGCATGCTAGACACCCGAAACAGCGGCCACATGTAGGCCGATAGCGTCTGCATTATGGTCGACAGCAAGATCTCCATCTCAACGACGCCACATCAATTGGCAGACGTGGTAATTCATGCCTAACCCACCACCTGAGGGATAAGATTCACCATCCGCAGGAAAAACTCCATCATGGTCTGCACCAGTAGGTGGCCTAAGATCATCAGGGCGAAGAGTGTGGTCAGCAGACGCGGCAGGAAGCTCAGGGTCTGCTCGTTGATGGAGGTCGCCGCCTGAAACACCGCCACCACCAGGCCGACCACCAAGCCGGGCACGATGATCATCGACACTATGGTCACGATAACCGAGAGGGCTTCACGAAAGATGTCGATGAGGGCTTCGGGTGTCATAGCAGCTCCTAGATCCCAAAACTGTTGGCCAGGGTGCCCATCACCAGACTCCAGCCATCCACCAGCACGAATAACATGATCTTAAAGGGCAAGGAGACGATCATCGGCGACAGCATCATCATACCCATAGCCATCAGGATACTGGCCACCACCAGATCTAACACTAAGAATGGCACAAACAGCATGAAACCTATCTGAAACGCGGTCTTGAGTTCGCTAGTGATAAAGGCCGGGATCAGCACGCTCATGGGCGCATCTTCGGGCGATTGAATATTCTGATAGCCAGAGATCTCGACGAAGGTTTCCAAATCGGTAAGACGGGTCTGGGCCAACATGAAGGCCCGTAGCGGCTCCTTACCCTTATCGTAGGCCTGTTCTATGGTCATGGCCTCATCCATATAGGGTTTGACCGCCTGATCGTAGATCTTGTCGAACACGGGCGCCATGATGAAGAAACTCATGAACAGACTCATGCCGATCAGCACCTGATTCGACGGCGTCTGCTGCAGGCCAATGGCCTGGCGCAGAATCGACAGCACCACTATGATGCGAGTGAAAGAGGTGAGCATGATGACCATGGCGGGCAGAAAGCTCAGCGCCGTCATCAGCAGCAGTATCTGCATGGTCACCGAGTATTGGGTAGAGCCGTCGGCACCTGTCGTTACCGTCACCGCCGGGAGTATGCCGTCCTGGGCCAGCGCCAGTTGCGGCGCCATCACCGCCAGGAGTAGCAAGAATGAGGTCAAGATCCGCTTCATGATTTTCATTACATTCATGACTGTGAAGACTTTGCCTGACGCAAGCGGCTGGCAAAGGAGTCCTGTTCTATGGTGATTGGGGTATCGAGTTTATCGATAAGCGAAACCTGCTGCGGCGTCACTCCCAGCAGGTATTGTTGGCCATCGACCTCGACCAACACCATCTTCTCTCTCTGTCCAAGCGGGGTGACCGCCAGGGTCTTCAGCACGCCGTGGGAGGTGGGCACAAGCTTGAGGCGTTTAACCAGGTAGGCGAGCAGGAAGATCAAGGCGATCACCACCAGCAGACCACCCAACATATTCGTCATGGTGGTCAATGCCGATTCCCGCTCGATGGGCGCCTGAGTGCTTGTCGCGGCGGCCGCAACGGCCATCAAGGATGAGATCCCCATAGGCCTTCCTTATCTGAGTTTCTTAATACGCTCGGTTTGGCTGATGACGTCGGTGAGACGAATACCAAACTTGTCATTGACCACCACCACTTCGCCGTGGGCGATAAGGGTACCGTTTACCATCACATCCAGCGGCTCACCGGCGACCCGGTCCAGTTCCACCACAGATCCCTGGTTCAGCTGCAGCAGGTTACGAATATTGATAAAGCTGCGTCCCACCTCCATCGAGATGGTGACCGGAATATCCATGATGGTATCGAGTTTGGCCGCTTCCGCTTCGGTCAGCGGCTTCGAGCTATCGGCCAGCTCGTCGAGTTCGACCGCCTGAGCCTCCTCTAGCGCCTGTTCGGCCATGGCTGCGGCCCAATCGTCACCTGTATCTTCTGTGCTCATTGATTTCTACCTTAAACGCATTCCATTAAATATTGTTGAGATCCCGAGACTTACTCTTCTTAGTCACCAGTTGCAGCTCGGTCTTTACCGTCTCGGGCCGTGGGATCTTCTCCCGGATATTCAGTGCCAGATTCTCTCGCGAACGCCCTAGCTTACAGCGATAAGTGGGCAGATCCTCGACCCGCAGCACGATATACTCTGGCATCTCCACCGGAATAATATCGCCAGCCTTAAAGCCCATCACGTCCTTAAGCGAGATCTCTTTCTCGACTATGGTGGCATCTATGCCCACCTCCACATCCATGATCTCATCTTTAAGCGCCTGGGACCAACGCATGTCGGTATCTTGGGTGTCACTCTGCACGCCGGCGTCGAGCAATTCACGGATCGGTTCGATCATGGAATATGGCATAGTGATGTGGAAGTCACCACCGCCACCATCCACCTCGATGTGGAAGGAACTCACCACCACCACTTCTGTGGGGCTTACTATGTTGGCCATGGCCGGGTTCACCTCGGAGTCGAGATAATCAAACTCGACATCCATCACGGGCGCCCAGGCCTCCTTATAATCTTCGAAGATGATCTTCAGCAGTAGCTGTACGATACGCCGCTCGGTCGGGGTAAATTCCCGCCCCTCGATCTTGGCGTGAAAACGGCCGTCGCCGCCGAAGAAGTTATCCACCAGGATAAAGACCAGACGCGCCTCCATGGTGATCAGCGCCGTCCCCTTCAGGGGGCTGAAACGCACCATGTTCAGGCTGGTCGGAACAAACAGGGTATGAACATATTCGCCAAACTTGAGCATCTGTACGCCGTTGATTGACACCTCGGCCGCACGACGCATCATGTTGAACATGCTGATCCTCAGGTGACGCGCAAAACGTTCGTTGACGATCTCCAGGGTCGGCATGCGACCACGAACGATACGATCTTGTGATGAAAAGTCATAGGCACGCGCATCGAGCGCGTCACTCACCTCTTCCTCTTCGACATCGTCGACACCATGAAGTAGCGCATCAATCTCGTCTTGGCTTAATAGATCACTCACAATATCGTCCTATCATACTTGTTAGCTTTGAGAATACCGGCATTACTGCATCACGAAACCGGTAAACAGCACCTTCTCAACCACTTTACGTCCGGTCATCGGTTGCAGGGTATTTTGCACATTCAGCAGCGCCAATTGTCGCAACTCGTCTTTACCGGCAAGGGAACTGAGCTTCTGCACATCTGCGCTACTAAAGGTAGTCAGCAGAGCATCTTCAATCAGCGGAATATGCTTCTTGATCAACACATCATCGTCAGAGCCCCGGACCATGAGCTGCACCTTGATCTCCACCAGACGGGAGCGATTCTGTCCCGGCAGGTTAAACAGGAAGGGCCTTGGCATCCCCACATAGAAGGCTTCACGGCTATTTGCCGGCTCGCTCTGCTCGGTTTGCTCCCCTTCGGCCATTCCATCATCGCTCGGCTCGTCGCCCGACAAGAACAACCAGGCCCCCACGCCCAGCAAGATCACCAAGAGTGCCCCTACGGCCGCGAAGATAATGAGTTTCTTCTTACTCTTAGGCTCTACATTTTCTTCAAGTTCTAACGATTCTTCTTCCGCCATCTCTTATCCCTATCACGCTCGGCTTACACTCAGCATAGTCATGATTTTTTAGCGCATATCAAACGATTGGGCAATCATACCAACCTATAGGTTACCTGCTTACGCGTAATAATCTATACCCGAACGATAACTTGTTGCGTTATTCGACACTAACAGGCTCTCTTCTGCCGAAATTTCATCCATCTCAGCCAGACCATGGCCGGCTCCTTCGCCCTGCTCGCCGCTGCCATCCTGCTCTTTACCGCCTTGGGAGACGTTACTGTCGGTCAGCTGCATCCCCTGCTCGGCCAAAAGCTCTCGCAGACGTGGGATAGCCTGCTCGACCAGATCCCGTGTCTGGGTCTGAGTCACATGGAACTGCACCTGAGTCTGATCACCCTGCACCTGAACCCGTACCATCATGTGGCCAAGCTCGGGGGGATCCAAGCGAATCTCCGCCTGTTGTACACCTTGGCTCACCATGGCCACCAGCTGCTGACGCATCACGGGGGAGAACTTTTGGATCATCTCCTGCATCTGAACCACAGGTTCACCCTGAGGCTTGATAGACATCTGATATTGCGGGATGGCCTCGCTTCTTGCCCCCTGTAATCCCTGTATCGACAAGCCATTAAGCTTAGTATCAGGTGCAACATCGCTCATGTCGCCAACCTTTGACGACATGGCAACGGAGAGGTTAGCCTCCCTCAAGAGCGCTTGCGCCCCCTTGGCATCGCCACGGGCTTCGGCAAGTTTGCCAACGCTGTTTTGTGTCTGCTCGACGGCTAGCTTGGCTTCACTAAACTTAGACTCACCCAACTTAGACTCACCGAATTTGGCCTCGCCCAATATGACTTTAGCCCCTTTGTCATCGCCCGCACCATCTAAGCCGTTCGCCTTCATGACAGAGGCTAGGCCTCCTTGGCTGGACTCAACTTGACCAAGACCTGCCTGACCAATACCAGCTTGGCTGATTGGAGAGTCACTGGCAGCGCCAGCCGTCTGTGATGGTCCAACTTGAGAAGAAGCCGCCGGGGTTTGCGATTGACCGGCTAGGGCGGCGAGATACTTCTTGGCGTCACTTATCAGCGCCGCGAGATTTGCCTCATCGGTCTCAGTTGCCTTGCCTTGGCCCTGAGCCAGCTTTCCTTTATCAGTCACACCATGAATAAGCCCCTCTAGCATCTGGGGCGGCAAGGCCATCAATTCATCCTCGGACAAACCCGTCTGGGCCACCACCTCATTCAGGGCGTCATCGGGAAGATGCGCAAGGATAGCCTCGCTCCCTAATCCATTAGGATTGATAACTGGCTGGATATGATCGTCCCCGGCGCCAGGTTTAAGTGAGTCGCCTATGCCTTCTAGCACTTCTTTTTCACCGTCGACTCTATCCTTAGCCCCCTTAACCAAGCTAGGAAACAACTCGTTATCGGCAGAAGACTCACCATCACCTTCACCCGGCGGCAAAATGACGCCGTCGGCGGCAAGCTCCGCCTCATCCCCCAACTTGTTGGCAAGCTGGATCTGCGCCAGCACATGGGAGACATCGTCGCTATCTTTGTCCTGATCAGAGTCCTTAGCTTGCTTAGCACCGGCCTTGGCGACGCTATCGCCAGCAGCCAGGTTATCGCCCGGGTTTTGCGGGCGAGACTTCGCCGGTGAACTCTTCTCATCCTGATTGCTTACCTTAGCCAAAGCCTCTGAAAAACCTTTGTTTTCTGACTTTGACTCGGCAGTCGATTCGGACGAACTGGGCAACACCCCGCCTTTCTCTTTGCCGGACTCGACATTGGATAGGAGTATCTGGGTCATCTGTGGCATGCTTCCTCCAACACTCATTTGGGGCTCGCTAAGTTCACGTGCCGCCCGAGCGTCAATTATTCGCTGTCGCTATGGACTCAATAGCCCTTACTAACCAAAATCTAGCAATAAAAATGCCAAGTTAATAACAACTAGGATTAAAAAAGACGCGGTTTGAGAAGAGAGGCCTAAGGGGGAAAGCGGCGAATGTCTCCGCAGCTCTCACCGAAGGGCAAAGGTTAACGAGTGGACTGACGGAAGAACTGCTGAGAGGCAAACTCGTCGATCATCTTTTGTTCCTGTTTAGCCTCAAATTTTTGTTTAGCCTCGGCCTTATGGCTCAACAACAACTCGACCGCCTTGCGCTTTTGTTGCTTACCCTGCCAATATTCCTGCGCCTTCACACGCTGCTTGTCGGTTTCGGCGACGGCGAATACCTGCTTGTCGATCGCCTCATCGATTTGACGAATGAACTGATGAAATTGATGATAGCTACTGGCGGCAATCACTTGGCCCTGTTTACCTTCCATCTGTTTCATATAGTCCAGACGGTACTGCCGAAGGGCATCGAGCTGCTGGCGGCACTTATTGAGGGTCAGCTGCACACCTCGAAGCTGAGTCGCCGCAGCTTCCTCTGCATCGAGGGCTAACTTGAGTACTGTCTCTAAGGGATCATGTTTCGCCATGGCAGTTTCGCTCTCGGATTAGTGCCAGACTAGACCTGACACTGGGCACTTAACTGCCCCAGCATCAAGGCGCTGGAATCGAAGCTGATGGCCTCCTTCATGGTCTGCCTCAAGAAGGCATTCATGGCAGGCTGCAGCCGAATGGCGTTGTCGATACGTGGGTCGCTCCCCTGGGTATAGGCACCGATAGAGATAAGATCGCGGTTCTGTTGATACAGAGAATACATCTGCTTCACCCGCCGCGTAGCCTCGAGATGCGCATCGCTGATCACCATTGGTGCCACACGGCTGATAGAGGCCTCGACATCGATGGCGGGATAATGGCCAGAATCGGCTAGCGCCCGCGATAATACGATGTGGCCATCGAGGATCGCCCTCGCCGCATCGGCGATGGGGTCTTGCAGATCGTCCCCCTCGGTGAGCACGGTATAAAAAGCGGTAATAGAGCCCTGTCCTGCGCCGCCATTACCGGCGCGCTCCACCAGTTTGGGCAACTTGGCAAACACAGAAGGCGGATAACCTTTAGTCGCAGGTGGCTCACCGACCGCTAGGGCAATCTCACGCTGCGCCTGGGCGTAACGGGTCAGGCTGTCCATCAAGAGCAGCACGTTATAACCCAGATCGCGAAAGTACTCGGCGATGCGGGTCGAGGTCTCACAGGCCCTTAAGCGCATCAGCGGAGAGGTATCGGCGGGCGCCGCCACCACCACGCTGCGGGCGCGTCCCTCGGCCCCCAGGATCTCTTCGATAAACTCTTTGACCTCTCGGCCACGTTCCCCGACTAGGCCCACCACGATCACATCGGCCGTGGTCCCCCGAGTCATCATGCCCAGCAGCACACTCTTACCCACGCCGGAACCGGCAAACAGGCCCATACGCTGGCCCTTACCCACGGTCAACATGGCGTTGATGGCGCGAACGCCGACATCCAAGGGTTCGCTGATGGCGCGTCGCGCCAGGGGGTTTAACATGGTGGCGTGGCGAGTGGCTCTCTGGTCGGTATGCAGCAGGCCCAGGCCATCTATCGGCGCGCCATTACCATCAAGCACGCGGCCAAGCAGGCCCATGCCGACATTCAGCCCGGTCTGCTCACCCAGTGGCGTCACCTTGGCGCCAGGCATCACCCCACTGAGCTCCTCGATGGGCATCAGGTAGAGTAGCTTGTCGTCGAAGCCTATTACCTCGGCGATCAGATCCCCAGCCATGGTGGCAATGCTACACAGGCTCCCCACGGGCGCCTTGCAACCGGTAGCCTCCAGGGTGAGACCCACCACGCGCACCAGCTGACCCGACGCCTCGGGCATAAATGGCGCGACCGCCTGGGTATGGTGTCTTAGCTTATCAAGTAGTCGGCTTTGACGTGTCTTCATCTGGGCTCGTCTCTTGCGGTGCATCACCAGGTATTGGCTGTTCGCCCTGCTCTACCTGTGTCGAGGTATCGACAGCGGCCTGGCTTTTAGCTTCCTGGGTATTAGTTTCCTGAGTATCAGTTTCCTGGCTGTCAGTTTCCTGCCTGTCAGTTTCCAGGCTTCCTGTCACCTTATGGCCGCCTTGTGCTGCCTCTGCATCTTGGGGTTGAGGCTCGGGGACCTTCTCCATCGCGGCAAGCTGTTGCAACCTCTGCTGCTCCAGGCGTTCTTCACTGGCAACCAGCTTATCGAATACGGCTTTTATTCTATGCTCAAGGCCCATATCGACCCGGCTACGACTGTTACTCACTATGCATTCGCCGCGGCCCAAGGTGGGATCGGCCTCTAATTCCCATCGGTTTCTCGTCAGCTGGGCACTCTCATAGAGTCGCTCGACAATCGCCAGATCGTCGGGGTGCAGACGCAGATGGGCTCCCTCCTCTTTGAGCGGCAGCGCGTCGACACCTTGACGCAGGGCCGCCAAAATATGTTCGGGGTGTGTCTTTAACTCGTGGCCAATCACCGCCTTGGCCAGCGTCATGCTAAGTTGTACCAAGGCTTGTTCGATTTCGGTATCGAGCAATGAGAGTGGCATTGATAGCTGCTGCATCAAGGCTTCAAATTGAGCAATGGTCTGTTTCGCCTCGGTAAGGCCGGCCTCCATTCCCTGAGCTTCGCCTTGACGATAACCTTCCTCATGCCCCTGCTCCAATCCTTGGAGTCGCCCCTCTTCCAGCCCTTTGGCCATACCGGCTGCTTGGCCCTGGGCAAAGCCTTCGGCCTCGGCCTCGGCGCGGATCGATTCTATCTCTTCCAAGGTGGGCGGCATCACAGGCTCATCGACCGGCTTGGCGGCCTTTTGCGGGGCAATGCGCCCAAACATATTCTCCTTGGGCTCATCCACGCTAGGGGTTACATCGGGCAGCTGCCAATGGCTAAAATCGGCTTGGGTCCCTTGTGTGTCTTGGCCCTCTTGGGCTTTCTTGTCACCGGACATGGTCATTAGAGGAACTCTTCTCCGCCACTACCACCTAAGATGATCTCCCCTGCGTCACTCAGACGACGAGCGATAGAGAGGATCTCCTTCTGAGCCACTTCCACTTCGCTGATCCGTATTGGGCCCATGGCCTCGAGATCGTCTTTAAGCAGCTCGGCGGCGCGTTTGGACATGTTGCCGAGGATCTTCTCTTTGAGTTGATCGTCCGCCCCCTTAAGGGCCTTCATCAACACATCCTGCTGCACTTCACGCAGCAAGGTCTGAATACCCATGTCGTCGACATCGGCCAGGTTTTCGAAGACAAACATCAAATCTTGGATCTGCTGCGCCATCTCTTCGTCTGTCTCGCGCATGGTCTCCATTAGCTGGCTCTCGACGCCCGTATCCAGGTAGTTCATGATGTTGGCTGCCGCCTTCAGGCCGCCCATCTTCGCCGCCTGGGCACCGCCCTGACCGGCAAACTGTTTCTCCATGATGTCGTTAAGCTCTTGCAGCGCCGCCGGTTGTACCTCTTCGAGGTTGGCGATGCGCATCATCAAGTCGAGACGGGTATTCTCAGGCGCCTGGGCAAAAATTTCGGCCGCCTGATCCGGCTCCAAATATGACAATACAATGGTCTGGATCTGCGGGTGTTCGTTTTGAATGATGGTAGCGACCTGACGGGCGTCCATCCACTTGAGCGACTCGAGTCCCTTGGCGCCGCCCCCCATGATGATCTGCTCGATAAGGTTACCGGCCTTATCTTCACCCAGGGCTGCCGTCAGGGCATTACGCACAAATTCTTCGCTGTTGAAACCGATAGAGGAGTATTTCTGTACCTCCTCCAGAAACAGCTTGTGTACGCCAATCACCTTGTTTTGACCAAAGTCTTTCATGGCGGCCATCGCCATACCCACCTTCTGTACCTGCTTAGGCTCGAGGTGTTTTAAAATCGAGGCGGCATCTGCTTCGCTGAGGCTAAGCAGCAGGATGGCGGTCTTTTCGATACCGGTCAGATCTTTGGTGTTAAACTCGCCACTGGCTGTGTCGATCTCTTTCTCTTTACTCATTTTCTTGTAACCATCCCTTGACGACTTGCGTAGACAACTCAGGTTCGTTGGCCACCAGTGCACGTATGGCCTTTATCATATCATCGTCTTTGTGCAGATCCGGTATCAAAATTGAGCCGTCGTCTGCGTAGCTGTATTCCGCATCGGGACGATTGAGCATGCCAAGGGTGTCGGCGGCATACTGATCCTCAATTTCCGCCAACTCGTCACCCAGAGTGGGCGCATCCGGCATCTTCTGTCCATCGGGATAGATCAGGCGCTTGAGCATAGGACGTACCACGAACAGTATGAGTACCAGGATGATAAGCCCGCCCATGACCAGCTTGATGGCGCGCCAGAACCAAGGCTCCTCGTAGATGGCCAGTGCCGGCGCTTCTTCAACCAGTTGGTCCATGAAAGGCACAGTCACGACTTCTATCATGTCGCCGCGCTGGGTGTTGAAGCCTACCGCGCCCTCGAGCAGACGACGTATGTTGCTCAGCTCCTGCTCGGTACGGGCGACGCGCGTCACCTGACCCTCTTCACCTGCCGGCCCGGTCTTAAAGTCGACGGCGACAGACACGCTGACCCGTCTGACGACCCCAACCTGCTGGCGAGTATGACTGATGGTGGTATCGAGCTCATAGTTACGGGTCGCCTCTTTGTGGCTAGAACCCGGCATGCTTTGCTCCTGCGAATTCGCCCCCGTGGCTTGCTGAGGAATATTGGCTTCCATCGGCGGTTGGTTACTCAGCGCGCCGGCAATGCCACCAGTGCTAGAACCTGTAGAGTTGTTCTCTACCGTCATCTCGCTACGCACGGCAGGTAGATCCGGGTTATAACGCTTGGCGGTCTGCTCGACAGAGGTAAAATCCATGTTCACGTCGACCTGGGCGGTGAAGTTCTCCGGCCCCAGAATCGGCATCAGAATCGATTCAATCTTAGTGCGGTATTCGGCTTCCTTCTGCTGAACTAGCTCAAGCTCGCGTCTCGCCCGCGCCGAACCTGCGGTTTGGCTGCCTGAGTTTAACAGGCGGCCGTTAGAGTCTGTCACCGTGACGCGGGTCGGTTCGAGGCCGTGTACCGCCGAGGCGACGATATCTACGATAGAATCGACCTCTTCCTGACCCAGTCCACCACGACGGGTATTAACCACCACGGTCGCGCTCGGCTTAGAGCGATTGCGGGCAAATACGTTCTCTTTAGGAATGGCCAGGATCACCTTGGCGCGACTCACGCTCTTTAACTCTTCGATGGTACGTGCCAGGTTTTGCTCCTGGCTGTTCTTGAGTCTGGCGGCCTCCATGCGCTGGCTGACGCCAAAGCCGCTGTCTTTTGACAGGTAGTCGTCACGACTCGGCGAGTTATCGATACCAGCACGGCTCAGCATCATCTTGACGTCTTGGTACTGATCTTCCGGCACCTTTAGCACGTCGACATCGATCTGATAGTTGACCTTGTTCTTGTCCAGCACATCGAGAACCTGCACCATCTCCTGGGTATCCATCTTACCCAGCGGACGATATTCGGGCTCCTGGGCCCACAACATGACGAAGACGGCCAATGCCAGACAGATCGCCAGCGCCAGGATCATAGTGATCTGTCTGAGCATGTCGACACCGCCAAACATTCCGCCGCTGGGCTTATGTTCTTCTTGTACGCCGCCTGCCACCATATCCTGTGTTGTGCCAGCGCCAGTTCCGACTACCATATCTGTGCTCACGATAAATACCTGCCGTTATCTTTCTTAATCTTTAGGGGATCCATGCCTAGACAGGCATACTCATGATCTCTTTGTAGGCTTCCACCAGCTTGTTACGTACCTGAACCGTGGCCTCGAATGCCACGCTGGCCTTTTCTCTGGCAATCACAGTGTCGGACAGGGTCACTCGGGTATCGCCCATGTCCAGGCGTGCCTGTAAGGAGGAGGATGTGGCCTGCAGCGCGCCGACATTGCCTACGGCCTCGGACAAGAGGCTGCCAAAGTCGCTGCCGCTGGTGTTCGCCACCTGCTGAGTGATATTAGGTGTGATCCCATTAGGCTTGATCTCGCCCGTGAGTGTCTGCATCTCTTGCAGTAATGAATTGGCACCTATCTGCATCTTGGCCTCCGCTATCGTCGTGAAATTGACGAAATCTATTCTTATTCAGACCAATGCAATATGTTTGCCAAAAATAGAAAAAGCCGACAAACCCACTTTTACTGGGTGTCGGCTTATGATGAAAGGTATGCCCCAGCGACAGAGCTAGGCTATATCGCGCACAACCTATCAGGCCGGGATCTGAATCCCCATGTCACGCATGCGCGCCATCTTGTATCTCAGGGTTCGGGCACTGATCCCCAGTTTTTCGGCCACCTGTTTACGGCTGCCATTACACTGATTGAGGGTCTCTAAGATGATCACATGCTCCTGGGCCTTAAGTTCATCCCCCAGGCCTTCAGGCTCGTTGGTTTTCTCACTCTCACCTATGTGCTCAAGTATCACATCCTGGGTATCGATAACGATATCCTTGGCCGTGATAAACTCGCCTGTTTGCAAAATCAGGGCGCGCTGTACCACGTTATCCAGCTCTCGCACGTTACCCGGCCACCTGTGGCCCAATAGGCGCCTGCTCGCCTGTTCATCTAGGCTTGGCGCCACGGCTAAACCGGCAGCCTTGGTATGGCGCAACACTAAGTGCCGCGCCAGCGGCAAGATATCAGCCGGGCGTTGATGCAGCGCCGGCCAGGTCAGCGGGAACACATTGATGCGATAGTAGAGGTCTTCCCTGAAATCGCCCTTGGTTGCCATGGCCTTAAGATCACGGTTCGAGGTCGCCAGCACGCGCACATCGAGTTTGATGGTCTTACGGCCACCGAGACGCTCGACCTCCCGCTCCTGCAAGACCCTGAGGAGCTTGGCCTGCAGCCCGAGCTCCATCTCGGAGATCTCATCAAGCAAGAGTGTGCCTCCCTGGGCCTGTTCAAACTTGCCGGGACAGGCCTGATAGGCGCCGGTAAAGGCACCCTTCTCATAACCAAACAGGGTGGCTTCGAGCATATTTTCCGGGATCGCGGCGCAGTTTATCGCCACGAAGGGCTCACCAGCCCGCTGACTGTGTTGGTGAATATAGCGGGCAAGCACCTCTTTACCCGAGCCGCTCGGCCCCATGATCATCACGGAGGCATCGGACTGGGCCACCTTCTGCGCCAGCGCCAGGAGCGCCAGACTGCGTTCGTCGGCGACCACAGGTTGATCTTCGATCAGCTTAGGTTTGAGATAACGCGACACCTGATTAAGTAACACCTCAGGCGCGAAAGGCTTCGCCAGATAGTCCACCGCGCCAAGTTTAATGGCGCTGACCGCACTGTCTATGGTGGCAAAAGCCGTCATCAATAGGATGGGGATCTGGGCATTATGCTGCTGAAGATAATTCACCAGGCCAAGGCCGCCTATCCCCTCCATCTGCACGTCGCTGATCACCATATCGAAATCCTGCCCCTTGAGCGCGAGGATAGCCGCCTCGGCAGATTCGACATCGACGCATTCATACTGTGCCAGCAACAAGGTATCCACCAGGGCTTCGCGCAGCGTCGCGTCATCTTCAACGAGTAATATCTTGGCTTCAGCCATGGCTTACCTCCAGCCTAGATTCGGCCTCAACAGCCGGCAGGTTAAACGAGGCGCGACATCCCTTTCCCGCAATACAATTGAGTTGCAGGCGGCCCTGATGATTGGCAACAACCGTCTGCACAACGGCTAAGCCCAGGCCAGTCCCTTGCGACTTGGTGGTAAAGAAAGGTTCTAACACCTTCTCCTGCATGCCGGCATCTAGCCCCTTACCGTTATCTATCACCTCGAAGGCAATAGAATCTGCCTCATCTTGGGCACTCAGCCAGATCTGACTGGCACCGGCCTCGATACTGTTCATCACCAGATTATTGATCGCCGAGCTCAGCGCCGCCGCGTTAGCCTTAAACTGCTGCTGAGAGTCGAGTTTAAGGTGCAGTTGACAGCCTTTACGCTCGGCAATCGGTTCGCAGTTGGCCATCACTGAGTCCACGACCTGCTGCATATTGCAGACATCGGTCAACTCCTGCTGGCGCCCCTTGGCCATCAGCAACATATCGTCGACCTGTTGCGACAGCTCGTTGAGCCTGTCGATAAGCTTACCCTGAAAACGCTCCCTTGAGGCCTGCGTCAACTTAGGACTCCCTAAGTTAGCCGCGTAGAGCAAGGCGGCCGACAACGGCGTGCGTACCTGGTGGGCCAGACTCGCCACCATCTTGCCTAAGGCAGAGAGGCGTTGCAGATGAGACAGGTTCTTCTGCAGTAGACGGGTTTCGGTCAGATCCGTCAGTACGATCAACTGACCTGGCTCAGGGGTTAAGGGGGTGATCGCCAGCTTTACCCTGCGGCCGTTTTTCAATGAGACCTCGTGGCCATCGTCATCTTGGGGCGAGAAGGCGCGATTGATGACTTGCAGCCAGCGCATGCCAGCCAGGGGCTGCCCCAGCAACTGCACGGCAACGGGATTGGCGTCGGTCACTATGCCATCGCCATTGAGGATCACCACGCCCGATGGCATGGCCTGGAGTATATGTTCCATGCGGCTGGAGATAGCATCGTTTGCCACCTCGCCGCCCACGACTTGGGAAGGAGCCAGAGCTACCTGCGCCTGCGCTGTATATGCCACCTTTGGATTCGCGGCCATAACCACTCCGTCAATAATTTGCTGCTAAGCAAGTTAATGCAGGGAATATGCCAATTAAAAATTCATAATTAATACCAATCACAGTAAATATGTGATCAGAAATAGCGCAGGAAAAACGCTTGAGAACAAAGCAGGATTTTTAGATAAGTAGTTATTCTACAATTAAAAATACTAATACAGTTATCGAGCGTTTTAACAAGCTAGAATGATCAATTATTTATTACGATTGGTATAACAG
>NZ_JAKEVJ010000049.1:0-28709 GCF_022398425.1 Shewanella sp. Isolate7
TATTATTAGAGTGCATAACAGCATGACTGCCATCATATGCGTTACTCGACAGTGAATTTATCTGCTGTAGAAACATTTGTAAACAAGCTGTTAATTCGCAATACGGGCCAAACATCATAGTGGTAGAGAGCATTTTTATGCGGAAAATATTCAATGAATACGATTGTTTCGTCGGTGAGATAGTGTGTTTTGAGTATTTATTCGAATTTTTGGCGTATTTATTTTGTAACTATGAGGGATGCTTGCCTGCGACGGGAAATTGACCTTGATTTATAAGCCATTGTAATTATTGGTTAATTGGTGTTTTATAATCGTAATAACATATAGCTAATGGTTATATATTGTTTCAATTGTTACATTTGCCCCGATACCTTGGCTGAACCTTGCCTGCATATTTGGTTGCACCTTGTCTGCATATTCGTTTCACATTGGCCGCATAGTTAGTTTCACATTGACCGCATATTGAGTGAGCACCGAGTGGCCCATGAGTTTATGTATCGGTTGGCTACTTGCCGGCGAGATAGGCTAACGAATGAATAGTGACGTTATTGGGGGCCGTGTGCTGATCCGCCCTTGGCTAACTTGCTTCGATGCGTCATGTCCCAGGGCCTGTTGATCTTCGCCGTTTGTTTTTGCAGCAGTTTGAAGGTGATTTATGCAAGGCAGAGCCCGTGTCGTGTAGTCTTCTACACAAACTGGCGATAACACCGTAGACATGGCCTACAAACGCTGCACAACGGGTTCATCTAAACGTGCGCTGCACTTTATGAAAGGCTTCCTGCCTTTCACCGCAGGCGGTCAGCTACGCTGTTAGAAATCGTTCCAGACGATTTCTTTGTTGTTCGCCATTCACATAGAATAACTATGCTTCATGGCTCTCGCCTCGCGCAAAACGCGTTTAGATTGAACAAAAATTAAACTTGAAAGATCAACAGGCCCTAGGCGGCTTATAAATAGAAAGCATGAAATAGCTAAGGTTGAAACTGCTAAGGTTGAAATAAAAAGGGCTGAAATAAGAAGGGCAGAAATAACAAAGGCACCCGGAGGCGCCTTTGTGTTGATGGCAGAACTTATCTTTACTGCTTATTAGCTAGGCTCTGATAGCCGCCGCCATTATAGGTGTTGCTATAGCCGAGTTTTATCAGGCTTTCCTGAGCGATACCACTGCGACGGCCGCTGCGGCAATAGAGCACCACAGACTGATCTTTGGCGATGTTGCGTTTGGTAAACTCTTCGGCAATGTTTTCAAAGGGAATGTTAATTGCGTTTTCCAGGTGTCCCTCGGCAAACTCCTCAGGGGTTCTGACATCGACGACCATGGCCCCTTGCTGTATATGCACCCAAGCAACCTTAGGGTTCTTCTCTTCGCCATAGCTTGGCGCAGATATGCCCATGATAGCGATAAACAGCAGCGCCATCAGGCTGATAAAAGACTTGGGTAGCATCTTATTGGCTTGTCTCACGTTGGCTCCTTGTGACTTGTGAGTTGTGAGTTGTGAGTTGTACCAATCCTAGTCAATAACTGCTCATGTTAGCTTGTTAAAACGCTCGATAAGGGCGTTATAATTTCTGATTGTAGAATAACTACTTATCGAAAATTATAGCCTGGCTATCAAGCGTTTCTCTTAGGCTGTTTCTGAGCACTTACTTACCGTGATTGGTATTATTTCATGCGAGCCAATTCCGCTTCTGTCTTGATCCCCATCTTCTTCATCAACATGGCGGCCGGGCAGAAGCCGGTAAAGGCACTTTGAAATAGATTAGCGCCTACAAAAGCCGTTAGCCAGATAAAATTGGGATGGACAAAGGCCGTGAGCAGTAAAGACAACATGACCATAAAGCCTGCAAAGGCGAAAATACTACGTTCGACAGACATACTGTATCTCCTTAAGGTTGCGGATTGACCGCGGCAAAGTATTCGGGGCGGTGGCGCATCACGGCGTAATAGAGCACGGGGATCACCACCAGGGTTAATAGGGTCGATACCAAGATGCCGAAGATCAGGCTGATGGCCAGCCCGTTAAAGATCGGATCATCCAGGATGAACAGGGCGCCAATCATGGCGGCCAGCCCCGTCAGCATGATGGGCTTGGCCCTGACGGCGCCAGAATGGATTACCGCCTGCTCGAAGGGCACGCCCGCGGCGGTTTCCTGGTTAATAAAGTCCACCAATAGGATGGAGTTACGCACGATAATCCCGGCCAGGGCGATCATGCCGATCATTGAGGTGGCGGTAAATTGGGCGCCCAGCAGGGCATGACCCGGCATTACCCCTATGATGGTGAGCGGAATAGGCGCCATGATGATCAGCGGCACGCTGTAGGAGCGGAACTGACCCACCACCAAGAGGTAGATGGCGATCATGCCCACGCCATAGGCGATGCCCATGTCTCTGAAGGTTTCATAGGTGATCTTCCACTCGCCATCCCAGAGCACGGCAATGCTGTCCAGCCCGCGAGGTTGGTTGACATAATGCTGATCGAAGCCCAGGCCGCCATCTTGATTGATGCTGCCGGCAATTTCGAACATGCCATAGAGGGGGCTGTCCAGCGGCCCTGCCATGTCGGCCACCACCATGATCATAGGGATCATGTTCTTGCGTATGATGGGGGCATCTATGGCTTGCTTACGTATGGTTATCAGCTCAGAGACGGGAACCGAGGTGCCCGATGTCGTGGTGAGTCTGAGGTTTAGCACCTGCTCGAGATCCACCTTGGCGCCTTCCTCCAGCTGCAGCTTGATGGGTACCGGGGTCTTCTGATTGGGTTTGTGCAGGTAGCTTACTGCCTTGCCGCCCACCGAGGTGGCCACCAGATCGACGATATTGCTGTAGGGTACGCCCATCAGGCTGGCCTTGGCACGGTCGATATTGACCTGCCATTTTTGCTGGGCGGCCGGTAGATAGATGTCGATATCCACCACATCCTGGGTGTCATGAAATTGCTGTTGCAGTGCCTTGGCGGCAGTTTCTCGCATCTCGGCGTTAGGGCCATAGACCTCGGCCAGAATAGGTGACCACACAGGTGGCCCAGGGGGCACTTCGACTACCTTGACGTTGGCATGATATTGCTTGGCGGTAGCTTGCAGCGCGCGGCGCACCTCAGATGCGATGCTGTGGCTGTCTCTGCTTCGCTCGCCCTTGTCGACCAGATTAACCTGAATATCGCCCAGTTCCTGGCTCTGTCTGAGGAAGTAGTGGCGCACCAGGCCGTTGAAGTTCATTGGCGCGGCGGTGCCGGCGTAGAGCTGATAGTTCTCCACCTCTTCGACTTTATCCAGCTCCTGTGCCAGCGCCTTGAGGACGCGCTGTGTCTGCTCAACCGGTGTGCCTTCTGGCATATCCAGCATCACCTGAAATTCTGACTTGTTGTCAAAGGGCAGCATCTTGAGCACGACCAGCTGTCCCACGGGCAGGGAGACGGCAATCATGATCAATAATGTGATAGCGGCGCCCAGGCCAATTCTGGCCTTACCGGCCTGCTTACCTCTGACGAAAGGCGAGATCAGGCGGGTAAAGAGCCTGAGCATGCGATCGTCCACATCCTGCTCGCCATCACAGCCTTGATGCTGCTGGCCTTTGAGCAGCTTAGTGGCTAGCCAAGGGGTGACGATGAAGGCGATAGCCAGTGAGATCAGCATCCCCATGCTGGCGTTGATAGGGATCGGGCTCATATAAGGGCCCATGAGGCCTGATACGAACGCCATCGGCATCAGCGCGGCGATCACGGTAAAGGTGGCCAAGATGGTCGGGCCGCCCACCTCATCGACGGCGACTGGGATCAGCTCGACGAAGGAGCGTTTGCCCAGCGCCATGTGCCTGTGGATGTTCTCTACCACCACGATGGCGTCATCCACCAGAATGCCGATAGAGAAAATCAAGGCAAACAGCGATATGCGGTTAAGGGTAAAGCCCCAGGCCCAAGAGGCAAACAGTGTGATCGCCAGGGTAATGATGATGGCGATGCCCACCACCACAGATTCGCGCAGCCCCATAGTGAGGAAGACCAGGATCACCACGGCCGAGGTGGCAAACACCAGCTTGAGGATCAGGGTGTTGGCCTTGTCGCCCGCCGTCTTACCATAGTTTCGCGATACCGTGATGTTCACATCATCGGGCACTAGGATGTTGTCTATCTTATCCAGGCGCTCTAGGATCACATTGGCGATATCCACGGCATTTTCGCCCGGCTGCTTACCGATGGCGATGGTGACCGCTGGATAGATAGCCGACTTATCGCCGTGCCAGGCGTGCTGGGTCGGGATGTCGCTGTTGAGGCTTATCTTGGCGATATCGCCCAGGTAAACCGGCGCGCTCTGGCCCGACTCGTCCTGATAGACGGCGACGACCAGCTGCTCAACCTCCTGCCTGGACTTTAAAAACTGCCCCGTCTGGACCTTGATCTCCTGATTGTCCTGCACCAGAGATACCGGCATCGAGACATGGTTATTGCTCGACAGGCTGCGGTTAATATCGTCATAGGTGAGGCCGTAGAAGCTCATCTTGGCGGGATCGATTCGCACGTTGAGGCTGATCTCATGGCTCCCCACGCTGTAGATCTCTCGGGTACCCGGAATGCGTTTCAGCTCGCTCTCCAGCCCCTTGGCGATGTGGGTCAGCTGCTCGGCGGATTGTGCCTTGTCTTTCGACCAGAGGGTCAGGCTGACAATGGGCACATCGTCGATGCCGCGGGGTTTTATCTGTGGCTCACCCACGCCCGCATGGCTGGCGACCTTGTCTTTGTTGGAGTAGACCTGATTGTAAAGTTTGACTATGGCCTCGTTGCGGGGAATGCCCACCTCGAAGATGGCGATGATCAGCGCGCCGTCCGGCTGCGAGAAGGAGTAGAGGGTATCTATGCCCTTAATTTGCGAGATCACCTCCTCCATGGGCTGAGTCACTAGATGCTCGACCTCGCCGGGGGTGGCGCCGGGGAAGGGGATATAGATGTCGGCAAAGGTCACATCTATCTGTGGCTCCTCCTCCTTGGGGGTCACCATGACGGCGAACAGGCCAAGCAGCAGGCCAAGCAGTGCCAGCAGTGGCGTGATGGCGCTTAGCTGGAACATGGCCGCCAGACGCCCGGAAAATCCCAGACGTTTTTGGCTGTGGTGATTATCTTGGTGTCGATCTTGCTGATTCATATCTATACGGCTCCTATTCGATCAACAGATCTAGTGTTTCAACTTCAGCAGCACTTGGTAGGCATCGACAGCTATGGTGTCGCCGTCGCTTAGCCCGGAAAGCACCTCGAAGCTATCGCCATGTTTGTTGCCCAGCCGCACCTGGTTGAGCATGAACTGGTCGTTCTGCAGCAGATAAACGGCGCTGAGTTCGTTGTTATAGATCACCGCAGACTCAGGGATGGTCAGGGTATTCCTGTTGCCTGCGTTAAAGCTGGCCTTGACCCACATGCCTGGCATCAGGTTGGGCTCCTGAGGCGGCAGGTTGATGCGGGTCTTATAGCTGTGGCTCTGGGCGTCGGCAAAAGAGAAGATGGTCAGGGCGCCCGACTCGAGTTCCTTGCCGTTAGGTAGCACTAGCTTCATCTTGGGGTTGGCGCGCAGCGCATCTATGTAACGCAGCGGCACATGGGTGACGGCGCGCATATGCTCGGTGGCAAAGCCGCTCAGCAGTGGCTGGCCCGGCGATACGGTTTCGCCCACCTCTACGTGGCGTTTGGTCACCACACCGGCAAAGGGCGCGCTGACCGTGGTGTACTGCAAAGACTCGTTCGCCTGAATGATTCTGGCTCTGGCGGCGCTAACGGCTTGGGCTGCGGCGCGGGCATTGGCGATGGCCTGATCCATGTCACCCTGGGAGATGGCGCCCTGTGGGAACAGCTGCTCATAACGTTTGCGCTGTTTCTGCGCCTCTTCGTTTTGGGCCTGGGCGCGGGCAAAGTCGGCCTCGGCGGCGGCTAGCTCGGCTCCCTGGGCCTTGCTGGTGATCTCCAGCAAGGAGGCGCCTTGGGGCACTATGTCGTTGACATCATAGTTAATCTTGATGATACGACCTGAGGTCTGCGCCGACACAGTAGCCGATTTTACCGCCTCGAGCTGTGCATCTAAGGTGATCCACTGGGGCTGAGATTGTTTGGCCAGAGTCATAGTCGGCAGGTCGTTGGCAGTCGATATCAGGCTGACGAGCGACAGCAGAATGCCGATGGAAAACGTGTGTTGTACTTGCATGGAAGATCACCTCTTAAAGCTTCATAAGAAAATTCTAATGGACTTTTTAAGCTTGTGCAATCTTTTATTAGAAAAATACGATTGAAGGGGGCGAAGATGCCTTGCCCCTTTAAAACTAATCGTTTAAGTAGTAGGTCAGGGTCGAAACTACCCTGACTTTCTTGATGCTCGGTGTATTGCTGTCGCGATTGCTGATGGTAAATTGTCCCTGAGACGCCTGCTTTATCTTGCCAAGCTGTGATGCCGAGTCTTTGGCAAACTTCTCGGCGGTCTGGCGGGCGTTTTCGGTTGCCGTCTGCACCATCTGTGGCTTGAGTTCGTTCAGGCCGGTAAAGAGAAACTCGGTACGGCCGTTGTAATCCTGATTGGAGATGGCGATCCCTTCCTTGGTCAGCTCGATGAGGTTACGTTGGGTGCCCAGCAGCAGGTCTACCCGCTTGGTATAGAGGGATACCGTGACCTGAGCGGCATAGCGATATTTAACATTGGGGTCGACATAACCCTGGGCCTGTCTGTCTTCGATGGAGGGGAGGGAACTTGAGATCTCATCTGAGGTAAAGCCCTGTTTACTCAAAAAGGCGATCACCTTATCCGTCTTGCTCTGCACCTCTTGATAGAGGGTATTGAGATCATTATCTACCTGAGTGAAGCGAATAGGCCAGATGGCGGTGTCGGCCTTGACTTCGACTTCGGCAAGCCCCTTGACCGTGACGGTTCTTTCCATGGCACGCATCTTGATGATGCTGTCGCCAAGGCTGGTGCCTAATAGGTAGAGACCGGCGCAGATAAAGCCGCCTAAGAGAATACTCGCCAGTGATTTTTGCATGAGTCAGCGTCCGAATTGCTATGAGGTAAATCCAGCATATGCTTGTTTCGTTTAGTTTTCCAGCGCCTTAGGAGTTATATCAATCGTAATAAATATTGATCATGCTAGCTTACCTCAACTCCGGATAATCTAAGTCTGTCAGCACGGCTCTTTTAGCGCCTAACGTCGTTAAAATCAACGCAATAGACCAGCTATTGTCTTATGATTTTGCCTCGTTTTGCATCTAAAATGGCCGCACTGTGTCATGAGATAATATTGCTATTATGCAAATCAAGATAGCCTTTCTTATCCAGAGTTCAGGTTAGCTTGTTAAAACGCTCGATAACTGTATGGGTATTGTTAATTGTAGAATAACGACTCTAAAAACCCTGCCTTGTTCTCAAGGTTTTTTCCTGCGCTATTTCCTTATCACATACTTAATGTGACTGGTATTAGGTTTGATTACTGGATTGCCAGAGTTCTACCTTGTTGCCATCTGGGTCGATAAACCAGCCGAAACGGCCAAATTCAGAGTCTTCGGTTTCCGCGATTAATTGGGCGCCACCCTGGGCCACCTGGGAGAGGGCTTCGTTGAGATCGTCGACGATCAGGTTAAACATAAACTCTTTGGTTGAGGGATGGAGATAATCCGTGTCTCTGCCCATGGGGGTCCAGACGCTGTAGCCGGTGGCCGCCATCGGCATCAGGTTGTTGAGGTAGAAGGCCGCGCCGCCCCAGTTCTCTACCGGCACCTGTAGGTAGGTCTTGTACCACTCGGCGAGCCGTTTGGGATCGTCACTCTTGAAAAATATGCCGCCTAGGCCAATTACTTTTGCCATCGTCCATCTGTCGTCATGGGAGCCTTGTATTAACTGTAGAAAAGTTTTTCCATAACTACAAAAAAGCCGCAGTAGACTGCGGCTTTTTGGGTATTGGTCAACAAGTTAGAACTTGTAGTTGTACTGCATAGAGTAGTAGGTGGCGTTCGAGCGCGTGGTGGCGTGAACCATGCCGGTATCTGGACCGATTGGCAGGCCGCCCGTGATGGCGCTGTGCTCGATTAGATCCACATCTTCACCGCGGATGACGGCGATACCGAAGTCCAGGCTGGCGTGCTTGCCCAGGTTATAGGTTGCACCTGCGGTGAACCACTGACGGTCAGAATCTGGGATTGAGATAGAGCTGAGTTCACCTACAACACCCTGGTCGAACATGTAACCGGCGCGCACTGTCCAGTCCTGGTTGAGGGTATAGGTGCCGCCGATGCTGAACAGCCAAGAGTCGTCCCAGGCGTAAGTTTTCAGGCTAGCCTCGGGCGCAACTGGTACACCACCTAGGGTGCCATCGGTCACAGTGATCTCTTTAAAGTCGCCCCAAGTAGTCAGCTGCGCCGTATAGTGCAGGGCAAACTTTTCGGTAAGCTGATGGAAACCCGCTACCTGGAAGATATCCGGCATAGGGATGTTGATCTCTTCGAAGGCCATATTGGCACCGGCTGCAGGATTGTACATGTCGATGTCGCCCGTCGCCTTGAAATCAGGGCTGAAGCGGTAGCTCATACCAAATCTGTGATCGGCATTGATCTCATAGACGGCGCCAACGATGCCACCAAATGCCACGCCATCGGCGTCCACATCTACCAGATCTTGTTGTGCTGGGCCAGCTTGAGTCGGTACCAGCCCGCCGCGGGTCAGGGTGCCTTGACCATAGATCACATCGACACCGGCGCCGATGCTGAAGTGGTCATTAAAGCGGTAAGAGGCGCTCAGGTTAAAGTTAAGTGTGGTGACTTCTGTCTTACCCAAAAGATCCAGCGGCGCAGGCAGGCCGTTGACCAGCTGCTGTGACATAGGCGTGGTGTCAGTGCCTGTGCCGAAGTTGCTGAACATGGCAACGCCATAGGCAAACTTGTCGTTCACCGGGCTGACATAATAGAAGTTCGGGATGATCTTGGCTTCTGCCGCATCATCCACATGGCCGTAGTGGATCTGACCCAGCGCAGAATCTATGTAGACATCTTTTACGCTGACTTCAACGTCGGCATAGGTAAGGCCCATAGAGAGCTGCTTCTCGTCAAACAGCGCCATGGCTGCTGGATTGCGAGACAGCACAGAGGCGTTGTCAGCGATCACAGCATCGCCGGCAAATGCACGGCCGACACCTGTGGCTGACTGGCTGTTGAGTTGGAAACCTGCGGCCATCGCCTGTGAGCTAGCGAGTGTGACGGCTACTGCGAGTATTGTCTTGTTGAAACGCTTCATAGTTTATTCTCGTTATTGTCGGCCCGGCAGTATGTTTATGCTTAGCATCGATGAAAAGTCACTTATACCATTCATCTTTTGCATGGCCTGTGGCGGCCGGGTCCATTTTATAATTCCCGTGCATAGTAGGGATGAGGTGTTACCTCAACAACTCCGACCAGATACAACTTTTTGTTGACTTTGTGTTAAATGCTTTGCCAGTTTTGTGCCGAGAAATGTGCGCCTGTTTGAAGAGTGGCTCGATCGAGCTATATCACGTAGGCTCTGGGTTTGGTTAAGGTTTTGCTAAAGGTTAACGGGATGTGAAATGGCAAATTGTAAGTAAAATTTTTACGGTATAAAAAAAGCGTACACTTGTACGCTTTTTTGATCTTCCGCTCATTTTTACGTCAGCAGAGTGCGAGCCCGGCCTCAAAGTTTCTGGTTAAACTGGTCGAATTGTTCGCGTGTGCTGTTTGCCGGGGCAGAGACCAGGCTAACCAAGACACCGGCAAGGGTGGCGAAGAGGAAACCTGGCAAGATCTCGTACAGATCGAAGATGCCGCCGCTGCTCTGTTTCCATAGCACGACCGTGATGGCGCCAACAAGGATCGTGGCCACGGCGCCGTTGCGGCTATAGTTACGCCAGAAGAGTGACAGAATGACCACTGGGCCAAATGCCGCGCCAAAGCCTGCCCAGGCATAGCTCACCAGACTCAGTACGCTACTCTCCGGATTCAGGGCAATGAGGCCAGAGATGACGGCTATGGTCAGCACGCCGATACGACCTATCATCATCAGCTCCTTGCTGCTGGCCTCGGGTCTGAGCCACTTCTTGTAGAAGTCTTCGGTGATCACGCTGGAGCAGACCAGTAGCTGAGAGTCGATGGTGCTCATGATGGCCGAGAGGATCGCCGCAACCAGCAGGCCACCGATCCAAGGGTTGAAGGCGGCATGGGTCAGGTGAATGAAGATGGTCTCGGGGTTGTCGATAGGCTGGTCGGCAAAGTAGAGGCTGCCCGCAAGGCCAGTTGCCAGGGCGCCCATGAGCGCGACTACCATCCAGCTCATGGCGATACGGCGTGATACCTTGAGGTCGTCGGCGCTACCAATAGCCATAAAGCGCGACAGGATATGGGGCTGACCGAAATAGCCAAGGCCCCAGGCCAGCAGAGATGCCAGGCCTATCATGGTGGTGTTGTCACTCAGCAGGGATAACATGGCGGGATCCAGGCTATGGATGCCGTTCTGTGTCTCTGGTTGGCTGAAGATGGTGACTGGCACGATAAGCAGGGCAATCAACATCAGGCAGCCCTGGAAGAAATCGGTCCAGCTCACGGCGAAGAAGCCGCCGACGAAGGTGTAGGCTACTATGATGCCGGAGCCGATAAGCAGGGCCAGGTTGTAGTCCAGACCGAACACCTTCTCGAACAGTATGGCGCCGCCGACCATGCCAGATGAGGTGTAGAAGGTGAAGAAGACTAAGATGGTGACCGCCGAAACCAGTTTAAGCACAGATTGCTTGTCTTCGAAGCGTTTTTCGAAGAAGTCCGGCAGGGTGAGGGCATTGTCGGTAAATTGGGTGTAGATCCGCAGGCGTTTGGCCACAAATAGCCAGTTGAGCCAGGCGCCGAAAACCAGGCCTATGCCGATCCAGGCTTCGCCCAAGCCGCCGAGGTAGACGGCGCCAGGTAGTCCCAGCAGCAGCCAGCCTGACATGTCGGAGGCCCCCACGCTGAGCGCGGTGACGGCCGGTCCCATGGAGCGACCACCTAGAATATAATCGTCGACAGAGTCGGTTGCTTTGTATGCCCAAAGGCCAATGCCCATCATGAGGATGAGGTAGCCGAAAAAAGTAATTAATATCGGTAATTCAATATTCATGCTTACGCCATATTGTTCTCATGCCAATGCCCTTGCAGGCCGGGATGTTAGCCCAAGGCCAATGGGGAGTGACATGTCTGTTTTAAGTGAGCCTGCTATGCTAGCAGATGTTTGAGCGCTAGCCCAAATCTGCCTTGAAATGTGATCAAGATCTGGGCTTTATCGGTCGATTAATTGCCAAACAAAGCGGAAATGTTGTGGCTTTGTTGGTCATTTAGAGGTGTTGTAGCGTGTAAGTGTTAGCTTTGGTGAGATGTGAAGAAGCCGACACTAGGCCGGCTCCTTAGATCATCTTGTCTGGCGATTTACTTTATACAGGTTCAGCTTGCGACACAGGCTCAGATCTTAGCCTCTTAGATGAAAGACTCTTTCACTTCGTCTCTGACAAAGTTCAGATCCGTCACATCTTCACCGACCAGGAGCACGTAGGCGTTGTCAGACTTGAAGCCCATTCCCTGGTAGCGATTATCGGCAAAGGCTTCTTCGAGCACCATGCGGTCTTCCAGCGGTACGATAAACAGGGTGACCTTGCCCTGCTTGCCCTGCATCACCAGATGGATACTCTTCACCCCCTGGAAGTCACAGTAGGTGCTGTAGAGTACGCGGCCGGGTTGCTCGGTAAAGCGGGCATGATTGAGGCTGGTCAGCGAGGCGAGCTGGGTATTGACCTCATCGACGCTGATATTGCGCTCACTCTTCATCGCCATCTCTTCATGATAGACATGGGCCAGGGCGTGCTGTCCCAGATCGACCGGGGCGAGGCGTAGCAGGGTGAAGCTGATCCCGGCGATGAAGGCGATAGAGGCCACCAGTGCCAGAGTAAAACCTGTCTTGCGGCGCTCCACCTGATGTTGATGCAGCTGCTGGTTGAGTAGCAGCTTAGCCTCGAGATCCTCAGGCACTTCTACCTTCAGGGCGGCCTCGAGCTTCTTGTCTAGTAGTTTGAGATCGTTAACAAACGCGGTGCGCTTGCTCGACTCATGCATCGACGCAAGAAATTCGTCGTCTTGACGATTTGGATTTTCATAGGCCTCGCGGCGGAATTTGAGCTCATCCATTGGAGCGCCCCCTGGTTTGCGTGTCATCGAGTATATCTTTCAGCTGATTTCTGGCGCGAAATAAGCGAGTCATTACGGTATTACGATTCAGATCTAAGATGTCGGCGATCTCTTCACCGCTAAAGCCACCGATCACCTGTAGGATAAGGGGCTCACGGTATTCGGCCTCAAGCTTGGCGATCTGACGCCTGAGCATATGCTGCTCCATGCTCTCCTCGCTGGAGGCGGAGATATGGTCGGCGATATCGGCCTGCTCCACATCCGAGTAGTCGAACTGTTTACGCTCGAAGCGGCGGGCGTTCTCACGCCTCAAAATGGTGATCAGCCAAGCCTTGGCGGCCTTATCGTCTTTTAATGACTCAAGGGAGCGCCATGCACGTAAAAAGGTTTCCTGGGTGATATCTTCGGCGATATGTTTATCCCCGCACAGCCAAAAGGCGTAGCGGAATAGGTCGCCATGAAGTGCCCTGACAAGGCTATCGTATCGTCGTTGTTTATTCAGCATGTCTCTATTGACCGACTTTTTCGGTTTTTTATTTCGTATCACGCTAAACATTTTTTACTCGCAGCATAGAAAGGAGGTAAGGCGCGTCAATTGTTTCGACTAAGTTAACGCCATTGGCGCGCCTGAGGCAAGTTGTTAGAGGGGATTTAACGGGCTTAAGGCAGATTGTGTGCTGTGTGGCGCCGCTTTGGGGGCTTTTTTCACCGCGCGGATCACCTTTTCACAGTCTAGCCCCTGGCCATCGGGGCTGTATCCCTGACGCTGTATGGCTTGGATCGCCAGGTCTAGCTCGCAGCTAAGGGCCGCGATATCTGTCAGGGTCAGCGGCTTGCCCGCCTGTTGGCTTATGTGACGCTGCAGGGCAACCAGCGCCTCGCCCGTCTTGCCTTGGCGGCAGGCGGTTTCAAATTGGCGCAGCGCATCTGAGTCCATGGGCGCAGGGTTTGCAGCGTTCCTGTTTGCGTTGCTCGGCACGGCGCGATAACGATAGCCCTGGTAGTGGCGATACCACAAGAGCATAGTCGCCAACCATAGCAAGGCAAACAGTGCGCTGATGCCGGGCCAATAGTTTGTTGTAGCGGCCTGAGCATCTGGCGTCACGACCAGCGGACTCTGCTGGCTTGCGCTTGCCGGTGCCACACTGATGGTGCGGGCGGGCAGGGTGGCAAATTCCTGTTTCTGGCTGCGGCTGTTCCACCAGGGAATGCGGATAGCGGGCAGGGTATAGCTACCTGGCTGAGTCGGCACTATGGCTGTGGTCTGGTTGAGCTGGGCTACCACCTGTTTCTCACGCACATAGGTCTTGCGTTGAGGCTTTTCCGGATAGACCTTAAAGGATTCTGGTAGATCTAGGGTGATCCCCGGCAGGCTGGTATCGTCGGCGTTGGAGGCCAGCAGGCTGATGTTACGCGTTATGGGCACGCCGACCTGGTATTGGGCATCTTTCTTCCAGTCCTCTTTTAACACCACGAGATCGCTCACCAACCAGTCACCCTGATAAGTCGCGGGGATGGGCAATACCTCGATGTCGCTCGGGGCGGCCTTGGCCTGCATGGGGCGGCTCTCGTTAAAGGAGAACATGCCGCCGCGGCGGGAGGATTCGACTAACACATCGCCGGAGAAGCTGGCGCCGGCAAGCGACAGCGTGCCTGGCTTATCGGCGATCAGGCTATAGGTTCGCTCGATCACCCGGTAGCGGCGACCATCGATGATCTCTGTGCCGTCGATGTCGTCCCCCAGTTGTTTGAGCTGAGCGCCTTCGACATTGGGCGCGCTGAGTACGCCGCGTTGCAGCTCGACGCCCAGGTAAAGCTTCACCTTATAGGTGATTAGTTGCCCCACATAGGCGGTCTCGGTGGAGACGCTGCTGCGGATAAACAGGTTCTTCATCTGCTCGGGTTGGCTACCGGGGGCCGCCACCTTGAGTTCTATAGGAGCAGAGCTGACGTTGTCTATGGTCATGGCGGGGATGATCACTGTGCCGGTTTTCTTGGGGGCAAGCAGGATCTGCCAGCGGGTCTCCTTGCTGGCGTCGAAGTTCATGATCTGGGTGCTGCGGCTGACACTGGTGCGTCCGACGATGAAGTCTTTTAGCAACCCACTGGTGTCCAGGCTGGCGTTGTCTACATCGTCATCGGCCTTGATGCTAAGCACCAGATATTCCCCCTGGATGGCGGGGTTTCTGTCTACCGAGGTTTCTACTTTGGTTAAGGCAGAGGCTGGCGCTGACAGGCTGAGTGCCAAACAGGCTAAGGTCAAAAAGCGTCGTATTACCACTGTTGATTGTCCTTTATGGTCGCGCCCTGACGGCGGCGTTTTTGATATTCCAGTTGCATCTTGTTGCGCAGCAAGACCTGAGGGTCATCGACCACCCCTGAGAGGGCGCGCTGCATCTCGGGGGGCAGATCCTCTGGCGCAATCGCATTGGTTAGGGCCGCAGCAGGTTCGCCTTGTTCATCCGACTCGCCTGCTTGTCCCTGGGTCATCTTGCTTGCCTGAGCTTGGTCTTGCCCCATCTGTTGTCCGGCATCGCTTTGACTCGCATTAGTATCCGCTTGGTTACTGGCGTCCTCTTGGTTATTGGCCTGTTGAGCCGGATCGGCGCTCATCTGAGCATCATTTGGCGTGCCTGATTGTTGCTTACCTTGGGACGGGTTATCCTGACCGGCATTTTGCGAGCCTTGCTGTTGTGATGTCTGGCCATCCTTTTCTTGAGCGTTTTGCTCCTGTGAGCCATCGCCTTGAGAGCTATCGCCTTTTGAGTCGTCGCCAGATTGCTGGTCGCCATCGCTGGTCTGTGGGCTCTGCTCCTGGCCGCTACCCTGTTGTCCGTTCGCGTCCTGGCCTTTGTTTTGGTCAGAATTATTTTGATCAGTGTTATTTGGGTCAGAGTCATCTTGGGACTGATTCTGATCAGACTGCTGCTGATCCGATTGACCTTGGTTATCTTGCTGCTGTTTAAGCTGCTCAGCCAACTCAAGGTTTTGTTTAGCCTGGTTGAGCTGGGGATCTTTATCCAGTGCCTGTTGATAGCGCTCGATGGCTTTGTCGAGTTCATTTAGCTGCATCAGGCTGTTGCCCTGATTAAACAGGCCACTTGCCGAATCATCTTGCTCGAACAGTTCCAGTGCCTGCTGATAGTCGCCACTCTTATACAGGGAGGAAGCCTTCCATTGAGGCGAGTCAAACTGCTTGGCCGCCGCTTGGTAGTCCTGCGCCTGATAGGCCTGCATGGCCCGCTGATCGTCAGTGGAAAACGGATGTTGCCAGCTGGCAGCCTGCGCCTGTGGGCTAGGGGAGAGGAGCATCAGGCAGGCCAGAGCGGCCAGGGCATGCCTAAAGCTCAGTAGCGCCGGCAGCAGCAGGAGCAGCGCCAGATAGGGGCCGAGATCTTGCCAGGCTTCCCCTTGGCGATCTGACGTCTTGGCATCGCTTTCCTGGCTCAGGCTCTGCGTCAGAGCCTCGAGATCTTTGCCATCGGCGCGGTAGGCAAATAACTTGCCACCACTCTCGCCAATCAGGCTGCCAAGATCATTGAGATGGGTTTGACTGACCACCACCTGATCACTTTTGCCGCGCATCAGTTGCCCATCTGGCAGGCGGATGGCCGCGCCCTGGGCCGTGCCCATGGCGATGATAGAGAGGCGATACTGGGTATCTTCCAATATAGACTTGGCCTCGCCGATCTGCTCTGGCTCGACGCCGTCGGCCAGCAGGATGATCTCACCCTTGAGATGACCGCCTTGTACCAGTAGCTGCTTGGCCTGCTTGAGCGCCGCAGGCAGATTCGACCCCAGCACGGGCATGATCTCCGGCGACAGCGTCGGTAACAGGTTTAGCAGGGTAGATTGGTCTCGGGTCAGTGGGCTGATGGTAAAGGCATCGCCGGCGTAGGCGACCAGGCCTGTCTCGCCCTCCTTGAGGCTCTTGATGAGATCCGTTGCCTTAAACTTTGCCTGAGTTAACCGGTTAGGAGCCAGATCGGTGGCGTACATGGACAGCGACATATCCATGACGATCACCCGGCCCAGGTTGGACTCGAATACCGGCAGCTTCTGCTTGGTCAGCGCCGGGCCTGATAACGCCAAGATGCCCACGAGCCAGATAAAGGCGACTAGGCCAAGGTGTTGTTTCTTGTTGGCCGCTGGGCCACTCACCAACACCTTAGCCAGATGCGGCGCGATATAGCGATTCCAGCTCGAGGCTTGATGCTGCTGGCGTCTTTGTAGCCAGAGCAGCAGGGTCAATGGAATGAGGGCCAGCAGCCATTCGGGACGGAGAAAATGGATCATGAGGCGCTCCGTGGGAAACGTTGAACTAAGGCCTGCACGGCAGCTAGGCCGCTTAACATCATGAGAACCGTTATCAGCAGGGCGACAGCCAAGGGATAATAGAAGAGCTCGGCCTGTGGACGATAGCTGAGTTGGTCGCTGTCGGTGGGCTCGAGTTTGTCTATTTCCTGATAGATCTGCTCCAGCTCATCCGAGTTGCGCGCCCGGAAATAGCGCCCCTGGGTTTTCTGTGCCAGCAGGGTGAGCTGTGCCTCGTCAAGATCCATCGACGGATTGACGCGCTCCTTGCCAAACAGGGTACGGCGCTCCATCACCTCGGCGCCCACCCCTATGGTGTAGATGGTCACGCCTCGCTTGGCGGCGATATCGGCGGCCTGCTCGGGCGTAATGCTCCCCGAGTTATTTGAACCGTCGGTGAGCAGGATAAGCACCCGGTTGCTCTGCTCGGCCTTGTCGAAGCGTTTAACCGCAAGGGCGATGGCCTCGCCAATGGCGGTCTGCTTACCGACCAGACCAATTTGCGCCTCGGTAAGGAACTGGGCCACCGAGCGTCTGTCCTGGGTGAGCGGCGCTTGCAGATAGGCGTGATCGGCAAATAGGATGAGCCCCAGCTTATCGCCCTTACGGCGCTCGATAAACTCGCTCATCACCCTCTGTACCATGGTAAAGCGATCGACCGTCTTTCCGTTTAACACCATATCTTCTATCTGCATACTGCCCGACAGATCCACCGCCAGCATGAGGTCACGCCCCTTGCTCGGCAGCTCGATGGCGTCGCCAACCCATAGGGGGCGGGCGACGGCGCAAACCAGCAGCGTCCACACCAACCAATAGGGCCAGCGACTGCGGTTAGGGGAATTATCGAGTGTGAGGGTCTGCGCCTCACCGACGCCGGGCATCTGCAGATGCCCGCCAACCGTTTGCTGTGCTTGTTTGCTACGGCGAAAGATTAAGGGAAGCGGCAATAAAACCAGCAGCCAAGGCCAGGCTAGTGTGAACATAATGCCTCCTTGTCAGCCTTTAGCGGCAGCGCCTGCTGAAGCCAGACTTTGGCGCCGCTCAAAAGTTGTGTGGCTTCCTCGTGCGTGAGGTTCGCGGACTGATAACGCTTCTCCAAGAGGCTTGGCAGCTTAGGGTCCATGGTCGGTAGCTGGGCGCTTAGCCAGGCATACCAGTCGTCTCCCTGTAGGGAGGCGACCTGTTCGCGAGGCAGATAGCTCATGGCGCTGCGTTTAAGCAGGCTGTTGACCGTGAGTGCTAACTGGGGATCATCGGGTGTTACTGCTGCAAGAAGCTTTAGCGCCTCGCGTTTGGCCGCCAGCTGCTTGCCTCTGCGTTTGACATAGATGAACAGGGCGGCGATCAGGATAATCAGTAGCAGAGCTACGAGGTAATAGCCGTAGGCGAGGGGCCAGAATCCGATAGGCTCAGGGGTGATGATATCCTGCATCTTGGCTAGTGCAGGTTGACTTGCCGCTTGCATCTACCTTAGGGCTCCGATTTGTTGGTTTAACGGCTGGGCCGCGTCGATGCGTCTTGGCCGTGCGTTGATCTGATCCATCATGGTGATAAATCCCTGTTGCTGTTTTTGTTGCTGATTGAGCCAGGCATCGTAGCTGCGCCTGTCCAGCATCAGCTCCTTATCGCCATCCCTGACCGGGAATTGGAACTGTGGTGGCAGCTTAAGGGGGCCTTGCCTGAGGGGATCTGTGATCAGAAAGGCGCCGATATCACAATGGCGTTTTAGCTCGCTCAGTGGCCCCAGACACTGGGGGCTGAAATGGCTGCCGTCACTGATGATCCAGATAAGCGAACCGGGTTTGGCGATCCGTCTCAGGCGTTGGCAGGCCTTGAAGATATGCTCAGGCTGTTTCACTGGCTGATCGAGCTGGCTCAGTTGCCGCTGGTGCACCTGCTCCATGGCCGAGATGAGTGCCAGCATGCCACCCTGGCGGCGACGAGGCTTAAGTTCAAGGTGTTCGGTTTCACAGGCGATCAGGGCGCCGAGGCGATCGCCGTGACCGACGGCCGCCCAGCCCAAGGTCGCGGCCAGGTGCGCCGCCTGCACCGACTGCAGCATAAGGCTGGAGCCGAAATAGAGGCTATGGCTGAGATCCAGCAGTAGCAACACCGGACGCTCGCGCTCCTCGACAAACAGCTTGGTATGGGCCTTGCCGGTTCTGGCGGTCACCCGCCAGTCTATGGTGCGCACGTCGTCGCCGCTCTGGTAGTGGCGCACCTCGGCAAACTCCATTCCCCGTCCCTTGATGCTGCTGGCTTTATGGCCGGCCAGCGCCGCTCGCGCCTTGGTCTTGCGTTCGGGCAGAGCCCTGGCGATATTCTGGCAGGCTAACAGCTCTTTCTGGTTGAGGGAGACGCCATCGGCAAATAGCGGTAAGGCCTTCTGTTCCATTAAGGCACCGCTACCTGACTGAGAATATGGTTAATCACCTGATCGCTGCTCACTCCTTCGGCCTGTGCCTGATAGCTAAGGAGCAGACGGTGGCGCAGCACATTTGGCACCACGGCTTGAATATCTTCCGGGGAGACAAAGTCGCGCTCCATCAGCCAGGCCCGGGCGCGGGCGCAGCGCTCAATGGAGATGGTCGCACGTGGGCTGACGCCATATTCCAGCCAGCTCGCCAGCTCGTCACTGTATTGTTGTGGCTGACGGGTGGCCATCACGATATTGACAATATATTGCTCCAGCGGCTCGGCCAGATAGATGTCGAGCGCAGCCTTACGGGCGGCGAACACTTGCTCCTGGGCGATGGGCTCGACCCTTGGCAGTTCCTGAGTGATGGCCTCGCTGCGCGACAGGCGCATGATCTCAAACTCTGTTGCGGCACTGGGGTAGTCCAGATTTAGGTGCATCAGGAAGCGATCCAGCTGCGCCTCGGGCAGGGGATAGGTGCCCTCGTTTTCCAGCGGGTTTTGAGTTGCCATCACCAGAAACAGCTTTGGTAGCTTGTAGCTTTGTTTGCCGACGGTGACCTGACCCTCGGCCATGGCTTCCAACAGCGCCGATTGCACCTTGGCCGGCGCGCGGTTGATCTCGTCGGCCAAGATCAGGTTATGAAAGATAGGACCTGCCTCAAACTCGAAGGTGGCCGTCTGCGCACGATAGATGTCGGTGCCGGTCAGATCTGCTGGCAATAGGTCAGGTGTAAACTGGATGCGGTGGAAATCCCCCTCTACCCCATCGCTGAGCGCCTTCACCGCGCGGGTCTTGGCCAGACCCGGTGGCCCCTCAACCAGTAAGTGACCATCGGCAATCAGTGCGATCAATAAGTTTTCGGTAAGAGTGGGTTGACCCAGGATCACTTTATCCAGGTATTCACGTAATGCATGAAATCGACTTAAGGGCATGATGCTACTCGGTATTATCTATTGTGTGAGCTGTAGACAGCGTATCGGGTAAAAAATTCAGTGATAAACGGCTTACCGCAACCTTGGGAGTGTCAGAAGACCTTGCGGGGCTTGGCGGCGCCAAATTTCAATCAGCAAAATAAGTTAGCATGCTTAAACGGGGAATAAAACCGACTTTAACGGCTAATTTGTATTTTATTAAACATTGTTAATCAACATCTTTTTCGATAATTGTCGTTTAAAAACCAAACAGGTGTTTAAAACCTTGAAATAAGAAGTTAGAATCAGATCACACTTTGATGGTCTGACCTGTTGCGAGCATGTAGCAAGACTGCTGGTAACGGGGTAGGGAAGAATAATAACGGCGTTAGTAGAAACGTTTCTATCAGACGCGTCACGAGGGCAAAAGATGAGTGAACTACAGCAAGTAAGGAACGCGAAGGGCGATCGCATCGCGATAGTGATGGGGCTTAGAACCCCCTTTGCTAAGCAGGCGACCGCGTTTCATGGGGTGTCGGCATTGGATATGGGCAAGATGGTAGTCAATGAGCTGCTGTCGCGCTCGGAACTCGATCCGAAGGAGATCGAGCAGCTCGTTTACGGCCAGGTGGTTCAGATGCCCGCGGCGCCCAATATTGCCCGCGAGATAGTGTTAGGCACTGGCATGAATGTGGCCACCGATGCCTATAGCGTCACGCGTGCCTGCGCTACCAGTTTCCAGTCGACGGTGAATGTGGCCGAGTCCATCATGACGGGCAACATCGAGATAGGGATCGCCGGCGGTGCCGACTCCTCATCTGTACTGCCTATCGGTGTATCGAAGAAGCTGGCTCATGCCTTGGTGGATCTCAATAAGGCCCGTAGTTTTGGTCAAAAGTGGTCTATTATCCGTCGTCTCGGGCTGAAAGATCTGCTCCCTGTACCGCCGGCGGTGGCCGAGTACTCCACCGGCCTCTCTATGGGGCAGACCGCCGAGCAGATGGCCAAGACCTACAGCATCAGCCGCGCCGACCAAGATGCCTTAGCCCATCGCTCTCACACCCTGGCGACAGAGACCTGGGATTCGGGCCATCTGCGTGATGAGGTGATGGTGGCGCATGTGCCGCCATACAAGTCTTTCATCGACAGAGACAACAATATTCGCGAGAACTCTTCGCTGGACTCTTACGCCAAGCTACGTCCGGCGTTTGACCGCAAACATGGTTCGGTGACGGCGGCCAACAGTACGCCGCTGACCGATGGTGCTTCGGCGGTGCTCTTGATGAGTGAGAGCCGTGCCAAGGCCCTGGGCTATGAGCCGATTGGTTACATCAAGAGTTATGCCTTCAGCGCTATCGATGTGTGGGAAGATATGTTGATGGGGCCTTCCTATGCGACACCGCTGGCGCTTAAGCGTGCAGGCATGGAGCTCGAAGATCTTACCCTTATCGAGATGCATGAGGCCTTCGCGGCGCAGACCCTGGCCAACATGCAGATGTTTGCCTCGAAGAAGTTTGCCAAGGAGAAGCTGGGCCGCGATCGCGCCATCGGCGAGATCGATATGACAAAGTTCAACGTCTTGGGCGGCTCTTTGGCCTATGGTCACCCGTTTGCGGCGACCGGGACACGTTTGATCACTCAAGTTTGTCGCGAGCTGAAACGCCGCGGCGGCGGTACTGGCCTGGCAACGGCCTGTGCGGCGGGTGGTCTGGGTGCAGCTATGATTGTAGAAGTGGAGTGATCTCATGGAAAAGAGTTTTACATTAAATCGTCAGGATAACGGGATCGCCGTGCTCACCATGGATGTACCCGGTGAGACCATGAATACCCTGAGAGCCGAGTTTGGCCCAGAGATCTGCGAGATGTTGGCCGAGATTAAGAGTGACGCCAGTATTCGCGGTGTGGTGATCATCTCGGGTAAGAAAGATTCCTTTGTGGCGGGCGCCGATATTTCTATGCTCGATGCCTGTGCTACAGCCGAAGATGCCAGAGAGCTGTCGAAGCAGGGCCATGAAGTGTTTTTGGCCCTGGAGTCACTCTCGATCCCTGTGGTTGCTGCGATTCACGGTGCCTGTTTAGGCGGTGGCCTCGAACTGGCGCTGGCCTGTCATCAGCGCGTGTGCACAGACAGCAAGAAGACCATGCTGGGATTGCCAGAAGTGCAACTCGGTCTATTGCCCGGCGGTGGCGGCACTCAGCGTCTGCCTCGTCTGGTGGGGATTGCCAAGTCATTGGATATGATGCTTACCGGCAAGCAGCTGCGCGCCAAGCAGGCATTGAAGCTTGGGCTGGTGGATGATGTGGTGCCCGAGTCAATCTTGCTACAGACGGCAATAGAGATGGCGCTAGCAGGTGCACGTCCAGCGAAGAAGCGCAAGGTGTCGATGGTTGAGAAGCTGCTGGAAGGCACACCGGTTGGCCGTAACATCATATTCGAGCAGGCGCTCAAGCAGGTCAATAAGAAGACCCAGGGTAACTATCCTGCGCCAGAAAAGATCATCGATTGTGTGCGTCAGGGCGTGACTAAAGGCATAGTGAAAGGCCTCGAGGTGGAGGCGCAGCATTTTGGCGATCTCGTGGTCTCGAGCGAGTCTGAAGCTTTGCGTAGCATCTTCTTTGCAACCACGGAAATGAAGAAGGAAACCGGCGCCGGTGACGTATTGCCTCAGGCTGTCAACAAGGTGATGGTATTGGGCGGTGGCTTGATGGGCGGTGGTATCGCCTCTGTCACCACCACTAAGGCCAAGATTCCTGTGCGGGTGAAAGATATCAGCGAAACCGGTTTGAGCAATGCGCTGGCCTATGCCTATAAGCTGCTGGCTAAAGGGGTTAAACGCCGTCATATGACGCCGGCGGTGCGAGATAACCTGATGGCGCTGATGACCACCACCACAGAATATAAAGGCATCAAGGATGCGGATATGGTGGTGGAAGCCGTATTTGAAGACCTCAAGTTGAAACATCAGATGGTGCAGGATGTGGAGCGTGAATGTGGCGAGCACACTATTTTTGCTTCTAACACGTCATCGTTGCCGATCAAGCAGATCGCCGAGGCCGCCGAACGTCCCGAAAACGTCATTGGCCTGCATTACTTCTCGCCGGTTGAGAAGATGCCTCTGGTCGAGGTGATAGCCCATGAGAAGACTTCGCCACAAACGATCGCCACCACGGTCGCCTTCGCCCGCAAGCAGGGTAAGACACCGATTGTGGTGAAAGATGGTGCCGGTTTCTATGTGAACCGTATTCTGGCGCTTTACATGAACGAGGCAGCGAATCTGCTACTCGAAGGCCAAAGCGTCGATCATCTGGATAAGGCGTTGGTGAAGTTTGGCTTCCCTGTTGGCCCCATGACCCTGCTCGATGAAGTTGGCATTGATGTGGGCGCCAAGATCTCACCGATTTTGGAACAGGAGCTTGGTGAACGCTTTAAGGCGCCGGCGGCCTTTGACAAACTACTGGCTGATGACCGTAAGGGTCGTAAGAATGGTAAGGGCTTCTACCAGTATGGTGGCAAGTCTAAGAAGAAGCTGGTGGATGAGAGCGTCTACGGCGTGCTGAGTCTAACACCTAGTAACGGCGGTGAACCGAGAGCCTTGGCCGAGCGATGTGTTGTGCAGATGCTAAATGAAGCGGTGCGTTGTCTGGAGGAGGGAATTATCGCATCGCCAAGAGACGGCGATATAGGCGCGATATTCGGTATCGGCTTCCCGCCATTCTTAGGTGGCCCCTTCCGTTACATGGACTCACTGGGCGCCAAGCACTTGGTCGAGACCCTAAAACGTTATCAAGATCAGTTTGGTGAGCGATTCGCACCTTGTGATCGCTTAGTCGAGATGGCCGAATCTGGCAGTAAGTTCTACGATTAGGGCACCTATAGTGTTAACAATGCGGCAACATAATGCCGCATTTTTTTTGCCTGAGGATTATTTTTGCCTGTTTTTTGTTCATTCACGGGCTGGTTTCAGTTATCATGCTGGGCTCGTTTTGGCTGTTTACAGTCCTCTTGGCGCCGTTGTTGTGAGGTAGTGTCTGTGGTGATATGCATTCTTGGTGTACTAATGGTGAGTAGCTTGGCTATGGGAAATATGGCTTTTCGTGCAGGGTTAGGGGTGAAACGCTGGGCCATGCTAGGGCTAATCATGGGGCCGGTAGCCTATCCGCTGCTAAGTACACATAAGCGATTCGCCCATAAGCGGGCCCAGGGAAAGCAAAGCATCGCGATAAAGGCGTAGGACAGCCTCTGTGGCCATGTAGATGTAGGCTAGGCGCAAATCTCTAACTATACCAATCGTAATAAACAATTGATCATTCTAGCTTGTTAAAACGCTCGATAACTGTATTAGTATTTTTAATTGTAGAATAATTACTTATCTAAAAATCCTGCTTTGTTCTCAAGCGTTTTTCCTGCGCTATTTCTGATCAGATATTTACTGTGATTGGTATTAAAAGTCATATAGCAAGATCAAAAAAGGAGCCTTTAGTAGCTCCTTTTTTATGTATCTGGTTTTCGAAAGACGTTTGATGTCAATTAGTTCCACCAACCTTTAGCAGGGATCACCTCTAGGTGATTTAGGCCTTCTGGAAGCTGTACTTTTTTACGCTCTGGTTTGTGAGTAAGTCCTAGAGCTTTTTTCAATGAATCTAACATAATCATTCTCCTTAAGACTTAAGCAACGGCTGAGTTGATGAACTTGATGTTCGGGATACTGGCTAGCTGAGTCTCAGAGAACTTGATGTTCGGGATACTGGCTAGCTGAGTCTCAGAGAACTTGATATTCGGGATACTCGCAACCTGAGTTCCAGAGAACTTGATGTTCGGGATACTGACTAGCTGAGTCCCAGAGAACTTGATATTCGGGATACTTGCAACCTGAGTCTCAGAGAACTTAATGTTCGGGATGCTCKCTACCTGAGTCTCAGAGAACTTGATGTTCGGGATACTGGCTAGCTGAGTCTCAGAGAACTTGATGTTCGGGATACTGGCTAGCTGAGTCTCAGAGAACTTGATGTTCGGGATACTGGCTAGCTGAGTCTCAGAGAACTTGATATTCGGGATACTCGCAACCTGAGTTCCAGAGAACTTGATGTTCGGGATACTGACTAGCTGAGTCCCAGAGAACTTGATGTTCGGGATACTGGCAACCTGAGTCTCAGAGAACTTAATGTTCGGGATGCTCTCTACCTGAGTCTCAGAGAACTTGATGTTCGGAATACTAGCTAGCTGAGTCTCAGAGAATTTGATATTCGGGATACTAGCTAGCTGAGTCTCAGAGAACTTGATATTCGGGATACTCGCTACTTGAGTCTCAGAGAACTTGATGTTAGGAATGCTGGCCAACTGAGTCTGAGAGAACTTGATGTTCGGGATGCTCGCTACCTGAGTATCAAAGAACTTAATGTTCGGAATACTTGCTAAGTGAGATTCTGCAAATTTGATATTAGGAATACTCGCAAGTTCATTATTATCGCCATTAATGGCTGAACATGTAAGGGTAAAAGCGATGGCAGTAACTAATCCGTTAATCATTGTCTTAATCTCTCAGGGTTATTGAAGTTATAGTGCCAACTATTCGTTGACGTCTGAGAGATGTATTGCAGGTGTTATGCCAATTTTTATTTTTAGCTTAATTTTAGTTAAGCATTCTTTTCTTCAGTCTGTCATTTGCTCATTAAATCATTAGGCTTTCTTATGTTGAGAGACAGGTGTATAGCTAAAGCTTTCTTGTTTTAGCAGTTCGGTAAAGCTAGTCTCATTGACGGCCTTGCTGTATATAAATCCTTGTATTTCCTCGCATTTCAATGCTTTTAATATGCTGAGTTGAGAAGCCTCTTCGACGCCTTCGCCGACCACCGAGAGCCCCATGTTATGGGCGATAGTGATGATAGAGTCGACCATTTTTAGATCTCTGTCAGATTTATCTATGTCGTCAACAAAAGCCTTATCGATTTTCAGGGTGTCAATTGGGAAGCGCTTTAAATATGACAGTGACGAATATCCGGTACCGAAGTCGTCTAACGCAAGGCTGACGCCCATCTTAGAGAGTTGCATCATCACCTTTATTGCCTTTTCTGGCTGTTTTATGACGGTTCCTTCGGTAATTTCTAGCTCAAGGTTGGCTGCAGGCAGCTGAGTGAGACGTAAAATTGACTCTATCCGTTGCTGGAGGTCTGGAAGAGCGAATTGTTGCGATGATAAATTGACGGCGACTCGGCCGTTGAACAAATTTTGACGGCGCCAATTTTGCGCCGCAAAGCAGGCTTTACGTAGAACGACCTCGCCAATCTCAACGATGAGCCCATTCTCTTCTGCCAGCGGGATAAAGTCGCCCGGCGGAATAAGACCGTGTTCTGGGTGATTGAGCCTTACCAGAGCCTCCATACCGGCCATCTTGCTGCTTCTAAGATCTATCTTAGGTTGGTAGTAGACTTCGAAGAGATCATCCCTTAAACCTTCGCGGATGAGGTTTTCGACTTCCAGCTGGCGAATGGCATTGCGATTGAGCGATTCAGAATAGAACTGATAACGATTGCCGCCGGCAGATTTAGCGTGATACATAGCAATGTCAGCCTTACGCAGAAGTGCCTGCTCGTTCTGATCATCTTCCGGGTAGAGCACAATGCCGATACTCACTCCTACAACGACTCTGTCTTTGGTGAGTTCGAATGGGCTGGAGAAGGCATCGACCACATGATTAGCAATAACGGCGCTTGAGCCGATATCTGGGTTGTTATCGACCAGTATGGCAAACTCATCGCCCCCTAAACGATAGATACTCGTATGATAAGGTACGGTGGATTCGATGCGTCTGGCCACTTTGATCAGCAGTTCATCGCCTACCTGGTGACCAAGGGAGTCGTTAATCTTCTTAAAGTTATCTAAGTCCAGCACCATAAGGGTATGATGGGTATCCTTCTTCACCAAGTTACCCAGGGTAACCATGAGGCTTGAACGGTTTGGCAGGCTGGTGAGGAGATCGTTGTTGGTGAGTTTACGTAGCTCCTCTTCTTGTTGTTTACGACGAGAAATATCAGAGAACACGCCAACATAGTGGGAGAGGACACCCTGTTCATCGTAAATCGCATCGACCGTTAGCTCCATCAGGAAGCTGCTACCGTCGCCCTTGGCGGATTCGACTTCGTTACTCCAGCTGCCTTGCTGTTGCAGAATATGACGAATTTGTTCGGAGTAGCTTTCGGGATAAAGGTCAAACTTAAACAGCTCGCCGATAAAGTCATTGCGGCTCTTCTCACACAGATCACAACAGGCCTCGTTGACTTCAACGAATGTAAACTTGTTGTCCAAGATAAACATGCCTTCGGAGATATTCTCGATGGCTCGCTCGAACAGTCTCAGTTGTTCCTCTGCTTGCTTGAAGTTGCTGATGTTTTTGATTGTACCTGTCATACGCAGGGCTTTATCTTCCTCATCGCGTTCAACGATTTTTGCCCTGTCCAATATCCAGATCCATTGGTCATCTTTGCCTTTGACGCGATAGGCCGCCTCGAAGTGGTCGGTTTCGCCATAGAAGTGCTTATTCAGCGCCGTATTCACTCGTTCTTGGTCCATGGGGTGAATGTTGCTTTCTTCACCATCCTCACCCGAACGCTGACCGTCTCGCGGAAACTCCAGGGAACCCCAGATATTAGAGCGATAAATCTGTCCGGTTTCGATATCCCAGTCCCACATCTCATCACCGCTTCCCCACAGAGAAAGCTTCAGTCGCTCTTCTGACTTAGCGATCTGGCGTTGCACCTCTCTTCTTCTGAGCGCCGCCTTGACTATCGCGCCAGTGATGAACAGCGTAATGAGCAGGTAGACGAACTTGGCTTGAATCGATAACCACCAGGGAGGGGTGATTTCTATAGATAGACTTCTTACATTCCCAGCCTTTTGTGTAAGTGGCTCAATTGCATATACGTTAAATGTATATTCACCAGGTGATAAGTTGGTGTAGGTCGCAGAATTAATTCCTTGTGAATCAATCCAAGAGTCGGAAAGGCCACTCATTTGATACTTGTAGTTGACCGTTTTAAATGGGGTATTTGGACTGTTAAATGTTATGGTAAAAGGATAGTCAGAATATTTTAACTTTATTTCATGTGTTAGTGATAATGGTTTGTTTAAAATATTCCCATTAAGATTTTCAGGTAGGTTGAATATTAAAAGCTTGTCTAGATTAGCCGTAGGGGTAGGAGCCGATCCGATTAAGTTTTTTAATTTTTCAGGTGATATTTCGCTGAGGCCTGATATACCGCCGAGATATAGGTGATTATCTAACTTAAGTGCGGACTGTGCATTGTATTCATCTTGGCTTCCGTATTTATCAGTTAGGCTGAACATCTTGTCTTTAAGTATGTCTATGACAATCACTTCTTTTATTGAAGCTGCAAAAAGTAAGTTGTCAATTATAGTGATAGAGAATATCGGTTTTTTATTGTTGTAAATTGTCCGGATCTTTCCGGTGGCTTTGTTGTAGCTTTTTAGGGAGCTGCTTGTGCCAAAGAAGATGTTGTTTTCTGCGTTGCTTAAGCTAACCACAAAATTACTTTTGTATAGATTGGAGACGTTCTGATTTACGATCTTGTGTAGGCCACCTTGCGTTGCAACATAAACATTATTATCATCTACTAAAATGTCGAATATTGGATTGCCTTTATCTATTAGTATTTCTGTGGATGAGTAATCATCTAGTTTAACAGTGATCAATTTACCAGAAGGTGTCCCAGCTAAAATCTGCTCTTTTTTCTCATCGAATTTTATAGTAAAGACACTGTTTTCATTTACTTTTTCGATATTCTCAGTTGTAAGGTTTATGGCGTATATTCCTAAATTACTCCCAATGTATAAGTTGTCATCCTTTATCAAAATTGACTTAGGGCCTTCAATTT
>NZ_JAKEVJ010000005.1:0-72011 GCF_022398425.1 Shewanella sp. Isolate7
GAGTCGACGAGGAAACTGCTGGGACAACAGCCCGATGGAGCGCTTCTTTAGAAGCTTAAAAACAGAATGGATACCGATGACCGGCTATCGGGATATCGGTGAGGCTAAGAGTGAAATTTCGCGATATGTGACGGGGTATTACAGTCAGCTGAGACCACATCAATATAACGGTGGGCTGACACCCAATGAGTCAGAGCGAAGATATTGGCTTGAATACAAAACCGTGGCCAATTTTAGTTGACCACTACATTGCAATGAAGGTGCGACCTTCAATTCTCGCCTAGATAACGATGTCCCTGAGGGCAAAATTATCATGGGCACCCCAACCAAAAAGGTACCCCTTACCGAAAGGGTATCAATGCCCTATTGACCCCAAATGCTGTATCAAATACATCCTGATCTCGGTCGGCGTCTGGCTGACCCAGAACCCGCCAACATAGGCAATCAGCGGGATAATAAACAGCAGCAGTAACAGCATGATGGTCAGTCCGCGGGCCGACAGCTTGATACCGTTGCGGGTACTGAGATGCAGCGCCTTTGGCTTAGGGCAGGCTGAGATGCAGCGCATGCAGGCCTGGCACTCGTCCGAGCGCACCGTTCCTTGCACATGTACCTTGATGTTGGCGGGGCAGGCGCGGGTGCATTTGTCGCAATTCATCCCCTTGGCCTCGATGAGGCAGTGCTGAGTGCTGCGGCGGATCTTAAACGGACTCAAGAAGCTGGTGAGGCCGAGCAGGGCACCGTAGGGACAGATGTAGCGACAGAAACCCTGACGACGCCAGGCGGCGAGCAGCAATATGACGGCGAAGCAGGCGAGGGTGATAAGCCCTGGGGTGATGAAGAGCGCCATCTTGTGATCGGCGATCTTATGATAGTTACCCTCAAGATAGTGGGGAATCGAAGCTGACGGCATGCCGAGCACGATATAGAGCAGGCCCTCCAGCAGCAGGTATTTCAGCATACGCAGCGGCCAGTCGAGCCAGGCCGGTGGCAGCAATTCCGGCTTGATGAAACGCTTTCTTAGCTTATACAGGTATTCACCGGCGAGCCCTAAGGGACAGGCCCAGCCGCAGAAAGCACGCTTACATAGCAACCCCGTGAGGATCACCACTGTGAGCATCACCGCAGCTGCCGGATGATTCTGATCCCAGATGCCAAGGGTGAGGATAGCCTTAAGCTCTATGGCCCCGGCGATAGGCAGGAAGGCATCTCCCACGTCGGGGCGCATCAGGTAGGGCGTAATGCCTAGCTTAAGCATGATGGCATTGGCCCCATATTGAAGGCCGACCAATAGCATGGAGAGTGCCAGTAGGTGTTGTATCCGCTCCCTGAGAATATTGGCGCGCATCTCACCTTTGATGAGGTCACTGTGATATCTGCTGGCGAGGGCTAGTACTCCGACGGTTAACAGCAGGGCGACAAACAGTGGCCAATAAAGGGTCACCAGCGCTGCGCCTATTAAGGCCGCTCCTGTCGTGACTGCGCCCCAACGTTTGCCACTCCAGTAGAGTAGGCTGACACTATAGATTAAGGCTAAGGGATTCGATAAGGCTCATACTGGCTAGCCAGGTTACTGAATGTATCAATAAGAGGGGTTGCCGGTATAGTTAGTTCGTGTTGGTATGTGGTTTTGTGCGCTGACTCGCGAAATCGAGTTGATTAGGAATGGGTAAGGGGATCTATATCCGTTTGTTAATAAAGGTTTAAAATAAAAGCACCCAGGCAACCCCAGGTGCTTTTAAGCAAAGTATTACTTGTTGCCTTCCATCGATTGGATGAAGCGATTGGACTCGGCAATCGACTTGTTCATCTCTTTGATTAGGCTGGAGATATCGGTTTGCAGGCTGGCAAACTCGCCCTTGATGGCACCTATGGCCTGGGCGTTGAGGTTGTGCTTGAGGTAGAGCATGTTGTCTTTCATGGCCGTCAGGATAGGCGGCATCTTGCTCTCGGCGCGGCGCATGGTGCGTACCAGCTGCTCGTAGGAACGACGGGTCTCGCGCAGCTTGGTTTCGCTGTTGCGGCGTAGGCTGGCCTTGCTGATCTCGCTAATTTCCGCCTGCCATTCGTCAAACAGCGCCTCGGCGACATCTTCTACCTTGTCGATGCGGTCGCTCACCTCGTCGGCGGCCTCCTGAGAAGATTCATATTCGTCTCTGGCCTTCTCGTAGGCGCTCTGCAGATCGCCACCGTCGTGGTTCAGCAGGGCCTGCATCTCTTCCAGCGCCGAGCTGAACTGCTCCTGGGCTTCTTCCTGAGACTCTTTGGCGGCGTTCACGCGATCCACCATGATGTCGCGCTTATGGTAGCCCACCTTCTCCATGGCACCATAGTAGGCGCTCTGACAGCCGCTGAGCATGACGACGGCACCCAGGGCCGCTGCGGTGATGAGTTTTTTCATCCTGACGATTTCCTTGTTAGACGGTTAGTCGGCCTTGAATTTAGCGGCGTCTATGATGCTCCACAGGTGAGCGATACCGCCTATGATGGCAGGGACGATCAACCACCACAGGGCATAGCCCACTATGGTGACGACACAAAACAGGAGTGCCGCCAGGATGCGTCCTTGTACTAATTGGCCCAGGCCTGGGAAGAAGAAGCTTGCGATGGCGGCAATCACGTTGCCAGCCGAACCTTGTTGGGACATCAATTTATTCCTTACACTTGTATCTAGTGTCTTTAAACTTGTAATCTTACTGTACCAAGATACGCAGTTAACCCCACTTGAATCAAGAGAATAACGTGATAAATAGAATAGATGTGAGCCTGCTTCGTTCGATCATGCTGGGTATCTGGCAGTTCATGATACATCTAAAGCAGCGTGTCGCAGAAGACCAGATAAATATGCGGGCGGGTCACCTGGCTTACGTTACCTTGCTCTCTCTGGTGCCCATGGTGGCGGTGACCATGTCTATGCTGTCGGCCTTCCCCGTGTTTAAGGGGATCCGCAGCCATATCGAGACCTTCATCTACGACAACTTCATCCCCTCTGCCGGGGATAGCGTGCAGATGTATATCAACGAGTTTGTCGCCAACGCCTCCAAGGGCACGGCTGTGGGTATCGGCGCCCTGGTCGTGGTGGCCATCTTACTGATCTCCAATATCGATAAATCGCTCAATGGCATCTGGCGCACCACGGAGAAGCGCTCCATGGTGGTTTCCTTCTCCATGTACTGGATGGTGCTGACCTTAGGGCCCGTGTTGATGGGGGCCAGCCTGGTAGCCACCTCTTATGTGGTGTCTCTCAAGCTGTTTAGCGGCACGGAACTCAGCGGTGTGGTGCCGCTCCTGGTAGAGCGTCTGCCCATGTTCTTCTCGGTTGCCACCTTCCTGCTGATCTACATGGTAGTGCCCAATACTAAGGTGAAGTTTTTCCACGCGCTGCTCGGCGCCATCGTCGCGGCGTTGCTGTTTGAGCTGGGCAAGAAGGGCTTCGCCCTGTACCTCACCGAATTTCCTGCCTATGAGGCCATCTATGGTGCCCTGGCGACTATCCCCATCCTCTTCGTCTGGGTGTATCTCTCTTGGATCATCGTCCTGATCGGCGCCGAGATCACCGCGGCCATGCCCGAGTATCTGGATAAGCGTCTGATGGAGCTGGTGAACAAGGAGCTGGCAGATGATGAGCCTGATGAGCATTTCGACGAGTCCAAGCGGTGAGTCCGGCTAAGTCGCATCCGCTGATCCGTCAGGATTGGATAGATGTCGGCGAGGGGCACCAGCTGTTTCTGGCGCAATATGGTGATCCCCAGGGCATTCCCGTGCTCTATCTGCATGGTGGGCCGGGGGCCGGCTGTAATCCTCTCGAGTTGAGGCTGTTTATCGACCGCGGCTTTCATATCTACCTGCTGGATCAGCGCGCCGCGGGTCGTTCCAAGCCCTGTGGCGAGCTGGCCAATAATGACTTTCCCAGCCTGGTCAAAGATATCGAGCGCGTGCGCCATTGGGCGGGTGTCGAGGCCTGGTGCCTGCTCGGCGGCTCCTTTGGCGCGACCCTGGGGTATCTCTACAGCTGCGTCTATCCTGAGCGGGTGCAGTCACAGATCTATTGGGGCATGTTTATTCCTTCATATGAGGGGATGCAATGGCTCTATGGCCGGGGCGGTGCGGCGCAGATCTTCTCCGGTGAGTATCGCCAGTTTGCCGCCGGACATGGGGAGTCTCTCGAGCAGTTATTTGATCATTTCGAGACCGGATTTAGCCATCAGGATGCCGAGGTTCGCCGTAGCAGTGTATGGCGTTGGCTCCGTTGGGAGCTGGCCCTGGCCGTTCCCGGCTTCGAGTTAAGCGAGGCCCTGGCCGAGCAGGGCGGAGCCTTGGCGAGAGTGGAGCTGCATTATGCCCGCAATCAATATTTTGGCGGCTATCAGCTGATGAAGAAGGTAGGTGGGGATCTCACCTGCCCAACCATCATACTGCAGGGGGAGCTGGACTGGGTCTGCCCGCAGCGTCTGGTGGACGAGTTTCTGGTGGAACACGGTCCTAGCCTATTGAGGTCACGCCTGGTGAAGGGTGGCTATCATACCCTCGCCGACAGTAAGATGTGCCTGGCGGTCGCCGAGGCGGTGACCCAGATGGGGCGCTATCTGGCCGCCGGTAAAGAAGACAAGTAATAGACAAGTAAAGCGGTATAGCTAAAGGAAGCAGATAACATGAAGAAGAGACTGATCGTCGTTTTGGCGCTTGTGGTATGTACTAATGTGTTGGCGACCGAGCGCACGCCCCAGCCAGTGCCAGAGCGGGTCTATTTCAGCGGCATGAGCGATGAGCTGGCTACAGATGCCCTGCTGGTGTCGCTGATCAACAAGAATTATCTGGCTAAGAAAGTGGGGCCGAATAAGGTGGGGGTGCAGCTGGGAAATCATCAATTTGTGCTGCAGCCAAGCCTGAATCCAGAGGGAATAGACCGTATCTTGGCGTCCCGTTTCTACGCGGTGAGCCCTAAGCTGGTGGGCTCCCAGGAGCTGGTGGCGCTGATCGGCACCCTGAACGATAAGCTGAACTTTGCTAAGTTTACCCTGAGGGAGGAGGGTAAGGTGATCCAGGTCCAGGGGGCGGCGACCTTTGTTGGCACCTTGGAGCTGGAGGAGCTACGCCGTTTTCTTATCTGGACAGATGATGCCCTGATGCGGGTGGGGCAGGCCTTGCCCAATAGCGCCGAGCAGTTGATTAAACCCATTCCCGTGATGTCAGCCAACTAGAAGCATAAGGGCTACGGGCGTAGCCGTGATAAGCGTTAAGCAATAGGAGTCGAGCGGTAGTGATTGCCTTAATACAGAGAGTGAAGCAGGCCAAGGTCGATGTAGATGGCCAGACCATAGGCGCCATAGATAAGGGCCTCCTGGTCTTGCTGGGGGTCGAACGTGAAGACGACCAGGCCAAGATGGAGAAACTCGCCACCAAGGTGATGAGCTATCGCGTGTTTAGCGATGAGCAGGGCAAGATGAACCTGAATCTCAAGCAGGTGGGCGGGAGTCTGTTGGTGGTTTCTCAGTTTACCCTGGCGGCGGATACCGGCCGCGGCCTGCGCCCGAGTTTCTCCGGCGCCGGAACCCCGGAGCAGGCTAAGCACCTCTATGAGGCGTTTGTCAATTACTGCGCCGCCCAGGGCGTGCCCGTGCAGACCGGCGAGTTTGCCGCCGACATGCAGGTGAGCCTGATCAACGACGGTCCGGTCACCTTTAATCTGCAGGTGTGATAATGATGCAGCAGATACAGGAACTACTCGGCGAGCTGGAGCGCACATGGCATAAGACGATCCCCGTCAGCGCCTTCATGCAGATAGCCCCAAAAGCTTATGAAGGGCAGACCCTGACGGTGAGTGCGCCGCTGGCGCCTAACATCAACCTGCATCACACCATGTTTGCCGGCAGCATCTATACCCTGATGACACTGACTGGCTGGGGCATGGTCTGGTTGCAGCAGCGACTTGCCGGCGTCGAAGGGGATATCGTCCTAGGCAAGGCGGATATTCGTTATCTGGCGCCCGTGGGGGAATCGCCTCAGGCGCGGGTGACCTGGCCCAAGGCCAATGAGCCGGATGGGGAGCTGAGCCTGTTAGGCCAAGGTAAGCGGGCCAAGGTGAAGCTAGAGGTGAGCCTCTACTGCGGCGAGCAGTGCTGTGCCCAGTTCCAGGGCACCTATGTGAGCCTGCCTAAATAATACCAATTGTAATAAATAATTGATCATTCTAGCTTGTTAAAACGCTCGATAACTGTATTAGTATTTTTAATTGTAGAATAACTACTTATCTAAAAATCCTGCTTTGTTCTCAAGTGTTTTTCCTGCGCTATTTCTGATCACATGTTTACTGTGATTGGTATAAGCTTGTCTTAGCGTCTATCAGCGTCGCCAATCGCGGCGCACATTTTAGGTCGCTAAAACAAAAACGCCTGATGATTATCATCAGGCGTTTTTCGATCAAGATAGCAATCTTAGATTGCCGTCAGGCTGGCGGATTATCCCTTAGGATAAGGGTGAGCTACGCCTTTGTGACAGTCTACACAAGTCTTACGCTTGTCAGCATCTTTCTTGAAGTTGTTGGCGTGCATTCTCTTCGCCATCTTCTTCATGGTTTCAGGCTGGTTCTCGTAGATACGAGTGTGACAGTGCTGGCAGTTAGCGCTGTCGTTAGCGCGGAAGTATTTAAGTGCTAGGTCAGCCTGCTCTTTACGGTTTTCATCCAACCACTCTTGAGTGTTGAAGCCGTCGATAGTGAGGAAGCCGTATAGATCTTTCGATACGATGATCTTCTTGATCAGGTAGTCAACCGGGCCGTGTGGCAAGTGACAGTCTTGACACTGAACGGTTACGCCCGCACGTCCGCCGCCGTGAGCCGACGCCATCACCTCATCTTTCAGAGAGTGGTTGCTGTGGCAAGACATACAGAATTCATCTGTACTGGTTGCATGTAAAGTTTGTTGTGTCGCAAAGTAGCCCACAACACCGACTACAATACCCACCACGAGTAGGGCAAATATTGAGTATTTCGCGCTAGGTTTGAATAGTGCACGCCAGTTCATCACTCTATCTCCAAAATAATATGTTTATTATATCTATTATATTTAATGCATCTCTGTAGCTGAGAGTATAACCAGAAGACGCCGCTTGATCTGGCTTTAAAACCGTAAAATGAGAGCTAGCTCTAACTCTATCTTACATAAGCAAGATTTTGTGAAATCGCTCATAATACATGCGCATTTACTAAAGTTATAGTAAAGACCATGACATGACAAGTTCGTCGCAACTTTTACTATTTAGTAATGATTTTGTTGGATTTTATGGGGTTATTATCTATTGCTAATATGACGATTGTTCGCGAAATGGAAAAATAATTTAATAGGCAGTGAACCTTTTTTAAAGGCGCCTGTCTATTATGGTAATTCCGGTTCAATTAATGACGTTTTTCTCGTTTATATGACACGTATCTTCGGCAAGTTTGTATTGATCATCGCCCTACTGGGTCAGTTTATTCTGACACCAGCCATGGCCATGCCCAGTGCACTCATGTCTATGATGCAGGGCGACCATATGGCGATGGCTCAGGATATGAGTCAGGTCATGAACCAGGAGATGACACAGGTCACCCAAGCCGTAAAGACCGGCATGCAGATGTCTCATCAGGGGCAGGCATGCAAGATGTCTGGCGACAACTCGCTGGTGGATTGCGAGGCTCTGTGCGCCGCCATGGGCCCGGGCGATTGCATGACCCACTGCGCCTCGACCCTAGGTAACCTGAGCGCCAGCGTGCCATCATTGGCCTTTCAGCCTGTGTCTGGTCTGATTATGACCACTGGTTGGTCGCTACAGACCGCCGATCTCACCCCCCTATCACCCCCTCCCATTGGTTAATGGTTCGTCTTCAACCCGCGTAACACGCACGTACAAAGCTCGAACACGAATCTGCCGCGCCGCTAACCTCATATGGCGTGGCCAACAATTTGCCAATTTGTCAGGCCTATGCCTGATGGGAGTCGATTATGAAAACACGTCATATCTTTGCCAGCACACTCGTTACCAGCACACTGAGCGCTTTCCTTGCCCTAGCCATGGTTAACGCCGCCAGCGCCGCCAGCCTCACTCTGCCCGACGAGATACAGGTGCAAGGTGGAGACGTTAAGCTAGGTCATCAGCAGAGTGTCTTAACCTTAGATTCGGGTAAGCAGCTGGTGGAGTTGGTCTATCGCGACATCTTTGCCGTTAACGCCGATGATTCCGGTGTCTGGGTGACTTCGCAGCCGCTTTATTTAACCTTAGATGTCAAAGCTGATGATGCCTATCGCCTGGTGTTGCCCGAGATACTGAGCCAGCAGGACGCTGAGGCCTTCATTGATGCGCCTAAGGTGCACCTGGTGTCGCAAAATGGTCGGCAGCAGGAGCTTACCCTGATGAACCATCAGGAGTTGATGGAAAAGATCTGGCTGGCGAAGTAATGCCGCTCGATTTAGGTGACCTTGATATATTGGAAATGTGAGTTTTATCAAGGCCTCATCTTGATATTGTGATAGACTTGGATCATCTCATTATAGGGTTACATCATGCGTCAAACGCTTAGGCATCACACGTTAGTCATCTTCACACTGCTCGCTCTGCTGGGCCAGGTGTTGTTGGCTAATGGCATGGCGATGATCCCCTACGCGCAGGCGGATGAAATGCCTATGATGCAGATGAATAATGGCGATAACTGTCATGATGACGGTGCAAAGATGCAATCTCACTGCTGCGATGATGAGCAAAATGTGCTTCCCGCTGCTCAGCATTGCTGTGAAGGCAAAGGATTTTGTAAGGGAGATTGTAATCACTGCATGGTGATCTCTGTGACAGGCACGCTGTTTACCGTTACGCCCTGGCCTGGCGTAGCCGGTTCCGAGTCTATCCTGGCCACTCAAATGCCTCATTTCCACTCTATCTCTTTAGGCTCAGCCTTCCGACCGCCGATCGCCTGATCTTCTGTGGCGCCTGGTAGACGGGCCGTCCGAGTCTAAATCGATATACCTATTGTTTATCAATGTTTTACTAGGTATGTTGGCGTATTTAATCCCGCTTTCTTGGAGACTCTCCATCCGCCGGGTGCGCCTCAACGATAGCTTCACTGATGTTTAACGAAAAATGAATTATATTAGCCGCATATTAATTACCTTTGAGTTAAGTTGCGTAATATCTACGCGCTTTATGCGGTTATCCTTTGATGGAGTCCATAGATGAAAACCCTGATCAGTCTGATTTTAACTGCGTTTATCTTTGTGAGCACGGCCCCAATGGCCTTCGCCGAGCAGCATCATGCTGCGGCGGCCGAACAAGGTTATGACTGCCCCATGCATCCTGAAGTGAAAGGCGCCAAGGGCGATACCTGCCCTAAGTGCGGCATGAACCTTGAGCCAGCGGCGCAACATGCCACGGCCAAACACCATGGTAAGGACTGCGACAAGTGTCCTCACCATCAACATGCTAAGGCCGATAAGGCAGGCGGTTACGAGTGTCCTATGCACCCAGAGGTGAAAGGCGCCAAGGGCGACACCTGCCCTAAGTGTGGCATGAACCTGGAAAAGGCCAAGACGGCCAAGGCCGGTAAGTCATGCGACAACTGCCCTAAACATAAGCATCAACACGATATGGCTAAGCAAGGCTATCACTGCCCTATGCATCCAGAAGTGAAGGGGGCGAAAGGGGATTCATGTCCTAAGTGTGGCATGTTCCTTGAGCCTGTGGCGAGCGCCGATAGCGGCCACAAGCATCACTAGTTTATGAGTGGAGATGAGGCATTATGAGTCAGGTAAATTCGAAAAACAGAGGCCAAAAGCTCGCTTATCTTTTGAGTCTTTTTATGGTGGCGACTCCGCAGCTGGGGCATACCCAGGCGCTAGAGGCCAACACGGCCCACGGACACGAGGCGCACCAACATGCGGCGGGAGAGAAGACCTATGTCTGCCCTATGCACCCCGAGGAGACCAGCCACGAGCCGGGAAGTCGTTGCCCCAAGTGCAACATGTTTCTGGTAGAGCAGGAAACCGAGACGAGTGAGAAGAGTTTGACGGCCGGGCATGAGCAGAAGACCTATGTCTGCCCTATGCATCCCGAGGAGACCAGCCACGAGCCGGGAAGTCGTTGCTCCAAGTGCAACATGTTCCTGGTGGCCGAGGAGGAAGAGGAGTCGATTAGCACTAAGGCACAGGCCGAGATGGATCACAGCCAACACGATCCCTTGGCTCAGGCAAAGCCTGCTCCCCTTACCGGTGAGCCATCGATCAAATATGTCTGCCCCATGCATGCCCATATCGTTAGCGATGTGCCCGGCACCTGTCCAATCTGTGGCATGAATCTGGAGAAGGTGGAGATGTCGGCCGATGCGCAGCAGATTGAGATAGATGTCTCTGGCAGCATGCAGCAGGCCCTGGCGCTTAAGGTGGCTAAGGCTGAGAAAGATACCCTGTGGAAGTTTGTCCAGACAGTGGGCCAGATAGGTTACGACGAGAGCCAGATCAACCATGTGCACGCCAGAGTCAACGGCTGGATAGAGAAGCTGGCCATAGATTCAGTGGGCGACAAGATCACCAAGGGGCAGCTGCTGTATGAGATCTACTCGCCGGATCTGATCAACGCCCAGGATGATTACCTGTTGGCGCTAAGCAGCCTGCAGAGCTCCAAGGAGAGCCGCAATTATCAAGACCTGGTACGTAAGGCGGGGCTACGCCTGGAGTTACTGGGGATGAACAAGGCGCAGATTAAACAGCTCGCCAAGACCAAACAGACCCAGTATCGGGTGCCTTTCTATGCCAAGACAGACGGTATCGTCAAGGCGCTGACCGTGCGTGATGGCATGTATATTCAGCCAGCCACAGAGGTGATGTCTGTGGTGGATCTATCTAAGGTGTGGGTGATTGCCGATGTGTTCGAGAATGAGCAGAGCTGGCTTGCCATAGGTCAACCCACAGAGGTTTCTGTGCCGGCCATGGATCTTAAGGGCGTAGAGGGCAAGATTGACTACATCTATCCCGAGTTGGATCCCGTGACCCGCAGCCTTAGGGTGCGTATTGTGCTGGCCAATAACGAGGTGGCCCTGCGTCCCAATACCCTGGCCAAGATAGAGATCTACGGCGGTCCGAACGAGGATGTGCTGGTGATCCCTCAGGAAGCCCTGATCCAGACGGGCAAAGAGAACCGCGTCATCGTCAAGCAGGGTGATGGTAGCTTCCTGGCCCGCAAGGTCACCGTCGGCATGATGTCGCAGGGCAAGGCGGAGATCTTAAGCGGTATCGAGGAGGGCGAACAGGTGGTGACCTCGGGTCAGTTCCTGCTCGATTCAGAGGCGAGCCTGAAGGGCAGCCTGATGCGTCTTAGCAGTGGTCATCAGCACTAGGGGGCGCTATGTTAAAGAAAATTATCGAGGCCTCCATCGCCCAGCGCTTGATGGTGCTGATCATCGCCTTGATGATCACCGTCTGGGGCGTGCAGGAGCTGAGAAAGACCCCCTTGGATGCGCTGCCGGATCTGTCGGACGTGCAGGTGATCATCAAGACACCTTACCCAGGTCAGGCGCCCAAGTTGGTGGAAGAGCAGGTGACTTACCCGCTGTCTACCGCCATGCTGGCAGTGCCCGGCGCCAAGACGGTGCGGGGCTACTCCTTCTTCGGCGACTCCTATGTCTATGTGATCTTCGAAGATGGCACCGACATCTATTGGGCACGCTCGCGGGTGCTGGAATACCTGAGTCAGGTCAGCAGCCGACTGCCCCAAGGCTTGCAGCCCTCACTGGGGCCCGATGCCTCAGGGGTGGGCTGGATCTATGAGTATGCCTTGGTGGATCGCTCGGGTAACCTGGATCTCTCCCAGCTCAAGAGCCTGCAGGATTGGTACCTCAAGCTCGAGCTGCAGAGTGTGGCCGGTGTCTCCGAGGTGGCGACCGTCGGCGGCATGGAGCAGACCTACCAAATAGTGATCGAACCCGACAAGCTGGCCATCTACAAGTTGGACATTGCCGCGGTGAAGAATGCCATTAACAAGTCCAATACCGAGGCGGGCGGCTCTGTGATCGAGATGGCCGAGGCCGAGTATATGGTGCGCGCCAAGGGGTATCGCCAAACCCTGGACGATTTCAGGGAGATCCCCCTGGGGGTCACCAGCCCGTCAGGCACTGCGCTGCTACTCAAGGATGTGGCGACAGTGCGTAAGGGCCCAGCCTCTCGACGCGGCATTGCCGAGCTAGACGGTGAAGGTGAGGTGGTGGGCGGTATCATAGTGATGCGCTACGGCGAAAACGCCCTGGCCACCATAGACGCGGTCAAGGCCAAGCTGGAACAGCTCAAGGCGGGTCTGCCTCAAGGGGTGGAGATCATCCCCACCTACGACAGATCTGAGCTGATCAACAAGTCGGTAGAAAATCTGTTCCACAAGGTGATCGAAGAGATGCTGGTAGTGGGCCTGGTGTGTCTGCTGTTCCTACTGCACGCGCGCTCGACCCTAGTTGCCGTGATCACCCTGCCGCTGTCGATTCTGATCGCCTTTATCGTGATGAATAAGATGGGGGTTAACGCCAACATCATGAGTCTCGGCGGTATCGCCATCGCCATCGGCGCCGTGGTGGATGGTGCCATCGTGATGATCGAGAACATGCACAAGCACCTGGAGCACTTCAAGGACGAGTATCGCCGCGACCCGGACAACAAGGAGCATTGGCATATCGTCGCCAAGGCCTCCATCGAGGTGGGCCCGGCGCTGTTTTTCTCGCTGTTGATCATTACCCTCAGCTTCGTGCCCGTGTTTGCCCTCGAGGCCCAGGAGGGACGCCTGTTCAGCCCGCTGGCCTACACCAAGACCTTTGCCATGGCCGCGGCGGCGATCCTGTCGATCACCTTAGTGCCCATCCTTATGGGCTACTTTATTCGCGGCAAGATCCCCAAGGAGACCAGCAACCCCATCAGCCGGGTGTTGATCGCCCTCTACAAGCCGTCGCTCAAGCTGGTGCTGCGTTTCCCTAAGATCACCCTGCTTTTGGCGGTTGTCGCACTGGGCAGTGCCTGGTATCCGGTGACTAACATGGGCAGCGAGTTCATGCCTGAGCTGGAGGAGGGGGATCTCCTCTATATGCCGACGGCGCTGCCTGGCATCAGTGCCAGTAAGGCGGCCGAGGTGCTGCAACAGACCGATAGGTTGATCAAGACGGTACCCGAGGTGAAGCGGGTGTTTGGTAAGGTAGGACGCGCCGAGACGGCGACCGACCCCGCGCCGCTCACCATGCTGGAAACCACCATAATGCTTAAGCCCAGGGAGGAGTGGCGTGAGGGCGTCGAGCTGCAGGATGTGATCGACCAGCTGCAGAAGACGGTCAAGGTGCCAGGTCTCACCAACGCCTGGGTGCAACCGATCAAGACCCGTATCGACATGCTCTCGACCGGTATCAAGACTCCTGTGGGGATCAAGATCACCGGCGCCGACGTCAATGAGCTGCAGAAGGTGGGGGCCGACATCGAGGCGATCCTCAGCCAGCTACCTAACACTAAATCGGCCTATGCCGAACGTGTGGGCGGCGGTCGATATGTGGACATCACGCCTAAGCTGGATGTGGCCTCGCGCTATGGCATGACACTGACGGATATTCAGGATGTAGTGCGTTACGCCATCGGCGGCATGGACATAGGCGAGTCGGTTCAGGGTGCCGAGCGTTACCCGATCAACCTGCGTTATCCGCGGGCGTTGAGAGACAACATAGAGAAGCTCAGGGAGCTGCCGGTGATCACTAAGTCGGGCCACTATTTGCCGCTGCGTAACCTGGCCGATATCGAGATCACCGACGGGGCACCTATGCTCAAGAGTGAGAACGGTCGCCTGATCTCCTGGGTGTTTGTGGACATTCAAGACACCTCAATAGGTGAGTACATCAAGGAGGCCAAATCGGCGCTGGATCAGGGGCTCAGGGTGCCACCGAGATACAGCTATAGCTTCGCCGGCCAGTATGAGTACATGCAGCGGGTGGACGCCAAGCTGAAGAAGGTGATCCCTATGGCCCTCGGGGTGATCTTCATCCTCTTGATGATGACCTTTGGCTCGCCACTGCAGGCCTCCATCATCATGCTGAGCCTGCCGTTTGCCCTGGTGGGCAGCACCTGGTTGCTGTTTGCGCTGGACTTCAACATGTCGGTGGCCGTGGCGGTGGGTATGATTGCGCTGGCCGGGGTGGCCGCCGAATTTGGGGTGGTGATGCTGGTCTATCTGAACAATGCCATCAAGCATAGGCAAGAGACAGGTGGCTACGAGTTTGTGGCGGACCTCAAGGAGGCCCTTATTGAGGGCGCCGTGATGCGCATTCGTCCCAAGGCGATGACGGTAGCCACCATCTTCTTCGGCCTATTGCCCATCATGTGGGGAGCAGGCTCGGGTAACGATGTGATGCAGAAGATCGCCGCGCCTATGGTGGGAGGCATGATCACCGCGCCGCTACTGTCGCTGTTTGTGCTGCCGGCTCTCTATCTGCTCATCTATGGCCGTCGCCTGAAGCATTCGGCCGAAGGCTAGGTGTTTGCAGCGGATACAAAAAAGCACTGCTAAGGCAGTGCTTTTTTATTGTCGTAAATGTCTCCTCAGTTGGAGGTATCATCCATGGTAATTTTGATGACTGACAGGGTGCCACCTTGGGGATCATTAATCATAGAGAAGCGTCCCACCTCGGGAATATCCGTCGGCGGCACGCATACCTGGCCGCCTATCTCCGTAGCCTTGGCGACCGTGGCATCGCAGTTTTCTACCATGATATAGGGCATCCAGTGTGGCGGTGTATCGCCCCATTCCTCAGTCATGGCCATCATGCCGCCGACGGCGCGATCGCCCTGTAACCACTCATAATAGGTGAAGTTTTCCATCTGAGACTCGCGCACCTGCCAGCCCATTACCTGGGTGTAGAAGGCCTGTGCCTTATTGATATCGCGACAGCAGAGTTCGGCCCAGCAGAGGGTATTAGGCTCACCCATACGCATGGAGCCAATATGCGCCCCCGCCTGCCAGAGAGAGAAGCTGGCGCCTTCGGGATCCACGCATTGGGCCATTTTGCCCGCATCGCCCACGCTGTGGGGGCCGAGGACCACCTGGCCACCGTTTGCCTTAACGGCCTCCAGGCTGGCGTCGAGATCGTCGACGGCGAAATAGATACTCCAGTGGGTGGGCACCTTGTCGTCGATCATGTTTTGCGGCAGCTGGTACATGGCCCCTATGTCGTCATCCTCGATGGCAAACATGGTATAGACGCCGTCGGGGATCGGCATGTCCTTGAGCTGCCAGTCAAACAGCGCGCTGTAGAAATGTTTACCCGAGGCAGCCTCGTGACTGGCCAGTTCGATCCAGCAGGGGTCGCCATGTTGATAGCTAGTAATCTTCATCTTTGAGTCCTTTGTTAAGGAAGGTGCGACGACTTGTTCGCACCTTCCCTAATGAAAAATCTGTCGTGATATCAATTTAGTTAAGCCTGTTTTGTCATTTATGTCTATGCTGTGGGGAGAGTTATTGAGAAGAGGGAGCTTCGATGAGCCTGACGTCCACCCAGATAGATCTTGTACAAACCTCATTTAAACAGGTCGAGCCGATCAGCGAGCAGGCGGCGGCGATTTTTTACGACGCCCTGTTTCAGATAGACCCGAATCTGCGGCCGCTGTTTAAGCAGGACATTCGTCACCAAGGGCGTAAGCTGATGGCCATGTTGAAGGCGGCGGTGGAGGGGCTTAAAGATCTCGATGCCTTGGTGCCTCAGCTGCATGAGCTGGCTCGTCGGCACAAGGAATATGGTGTCAGGCAGTCTCACTTTACCCCCGTGGGTAATGCCCTGCTCTATACGTTGAAGACAGGACTGGGCGAGGCCTACACCCGAGAGGTACGAGAGGCCTGGGTGGCGGTGATCCATCTTGTGGCCGATACCATGAAGCCGGCTCTGGAAAGATAAGTTAGCACGGCTAGCAGTAAGGTATATATCAATAAAAAAGGCGCTCAATGAGCGCCTTTTTGGGGACTTGTACAGGACATCCGGGCTAACCGTATACCGGCAGCAGCTCGGCCATGGCCAACAGGTGGCAGGCCGCAGTGAGCAGGCCGTAGAAGATCACTATGGCGATAACCACAGTGCCGCCTGGCACTCTGAAGCTCTGGTTGTCAGGGAACATCTGCCTGGCGCGATAGGCCATGAGGGCCGGGACTATGGCGGCCCAAATCGTGGCGGCAAGCGCGGCAAAGCCGATGGCTATCAAAAAACCGTTGGGGAACAGCAGGCCTAATAGTGTCGGCGGCAAAAAGGTTACCGCCGCCGTCTTGAGGCGGCCGCTGCGCGACTCATCGAAGCCAAATAGGTCGGCAAGATAGTCGAATAGCCCTAGGGTTACCCCCAGGAAGGAGGAGGCTACCGCCAGGTTGGCAAACAGGGTCAGCATAGTCGTTAACCAGTCGCTGGCCATCACATCCGATAGCGCCGCCACCAACACGCCCATGTTACCGCCCTGAGCAATCACCTCGACGAAGCCGCTGCGGCTGATGTTGCCCATGGTCGCGACCAGCCAGCACAGATAGATCACGAAGGCGATAAGGGTGCCCAGGGTGATAGCCTTGACGATAGTCGCTGGATCCTTGCCATAGTATTTCACCAGGCTGGGGACGTTGCCGTGATAGCCGAAACTCACCAGTCCGAAGGGGATGGCGGCCAGCATATAGGGCAGATAGCTGGCTTCACCGTCGGGCACAAACAGCTTGGCGGGCTCCACCTCGATAAGCAGATTCCCAATGGCGAGGAAGAAGGTGATGATCATTCCCCCCAGCATTATGGTGGTGATGCGATCCACCGCCTTGGTGCTGATGAAGACGATGATCGCCAGGCCCACCGCAAACACCAGACCGGCTAGACTCTGGGGCAGCTCGACACCTAGGCTGCTCAGGCTGTGGTTGACGATAGAGCCGCCGCCACTGATATAGGCATAGGCCAGAATATAGAGCACGAAGGCGATTGAGAGGCCGTTGACGATACGCCAGAAGTTACCCAGGGTATCCCGGGTGAGGGTATCGAAGCTGGCGCCAGGCTCGTAGTGCAGGTTAGTTTCCAGTAGCAGCAGGCCTGAGATCAGCATGCAGAACCAGACGCCCAGCATCATGAGCAGCGAATAGCTAAACCACATGCCGGCGCCGACCACAGGCAGCGAGAACATGCCCGCGCCTACGGCTGTGCCGGCGATGATCATGGCGCCGCCCAGCAGCGACTTATCCGAGGCCTTATGCTTGGCCGCGTTCATATGATTGGCCATTAGGCTTTATGCTCCGCGGCGACGCTGTCGACTATGGTTTGTCTGACCGAGGTGCGCAGCAGGCTGTTGGCCCGGCTGCGGATACGCTGTACATCCTCGCCGTGGCTGTCATCGGCCAGGTAGCCCAGCTCCTTGAGCTTGACGCTCAGGGTGCCGTAGAGCTTCTTGTCGTAGAACTCTGGCGCCGTGATGCCGTGCAGTGCCCCCAGACGCTGAGCCAGCTGGTGGCTGTCGCTCTCCAGCTCCGAACGCTCAATCTTAGGCGAGGCCGCCAGCAGGTTGAAGATGATGGCGTAGCGCTGCATAGTCTCGCTGATGGTGCCGGCCAGCAGCAACAGCTGGTTGAGGCCCACTGGCTTGACGCTGAAATGCTTATCTTCGCCGATAAGACCTTCCGCAAGCAGCTGATCCAGCAGCTGATTCACATAGGTCTCGAGGTTGTCGATCCCCATAAACAGCTCGGCCTGCAGCAGCGGGTAGAAATCTTTCACCGTGGCGATGATCTCTTCGCGACTGCACTCATCTTGGCGCGTCAGGCAGCTGGCGATCAAGGATGGGATCACCAACAGGTGGATGATGTTGTTGCGATAGTAGGTCATGGCAACCGCCAGGTCTTCATCGATGGAGATGATGTCACCCAGCGGATCGCTGTCGAGTTTGAGCTTCTTCAGCTCTAAGCCCTGGGCGATCAGCTTGGCGCCATCGCCTTCGACCACAGAGGTATAGCCTGTGTAGGGCACGCTCTTGAGCAGCGACAGGTAGAGATCCAGCTGCTTCTCCAGCTGACTGCGTTGCAGGGCATTCTGCTCAGAGGCAAGCAGCACCAGGCTGGTCAGGGTGATCGAGCTGACGGCGGCGGCATCATTGATGCGGGTCATGACGCGATTGGCCAGGGTATTGACCACAGGGGTCAGCCAGCTTGGCTTCTGCTCGGGATCCTTGGCTAGCTCCTCGCGCCATTCTGGTACTTGCTCGTTGAGGTAGGTATGCAGGGTGATCGGCTCACCGAAGTTGACATAGCCCTGGCCGAAGTTGCTCAGCTTGCGAATGGCACCAAACACCTGCCAGACAGACTCTTTCTGTTTCTTCTTACCGCTCAGCTCCTTGTGGTAGGTGGCCACCTCCATCACATGGTCATATCCCAGGTAGACGGGCACCAGGGTGACCGGGCGCTTGACGCCACGCAGCACGCTGTTCAGCGTCATGGCGATCATCCCTGTCTTAGGTGCCAGCAGGCGACCCGTACGGGAACGGCCGCCCTCGGTGAAGTACTCGACCGAATAGCCCTTGGCAAAGAGCTGATCCAGGTACTCACGGAATACCGCGGTATAGAGCTTGTTGCCGCGGAAACTGCGACGAATAAAGAAGGCGCCACCGCGGCGGAACATGGGGCCGGCTGGCCAGAAGTTAAGGTTGATACCGGCGGCAATATGCGGTGGTACCATACCCTGATAGTAGAGGATATAAGAGAGCAGCAGGTAGTCCATGTGGCTACGATGACAAGGCACGTAGACGATCTCGTGCCCGTCGTGGTGCAGCTGACGGATCTGCTCGGCGCCCTTGATGTTGATCCCCTTGTAGAGCTTGTTCCACAGCCAAGTGAGGAAACGCTCGGCGATACGCACCAGGCTGTCCGAGTAGTCGGCGGCGATCTCATCGAGATATTCCATGGCGGTCTCGCGGGCCTTGGCCTCGGAGATCTTCTTGCTCTGGGCCTCTTCCAGAATCGCCTTCTTCATCGACTCGGATTTCAGCAGGGCGTGGAACAGGTTCTGGCGGTTAGGCAATACCGGCCCTGTCATCACCTTGCGTTGACGGCTGAAGTGCACCCTAGCCACGCGCGCCAGCTTCTGGGCGATGCGCTTGTCGGTACCATGCTCGTCCACCATGTAGCGCAGCGACATGGCATTGGAAAATTGCACAAAGTTGTGACGGCCGAGGAAGAGGATCATCAGGCATTTACGCAGCCAGGTGGGGCTCTCACGCTCCAGCACCGCGGCCTTCATGCTGTCATCTTCCTTGCCAGGGGTGCGACCCCAGTAGAGGCTGACCGGCACCAGCTGGATATCCAGCTCAGGGTGTTTCTTGTGGGCGCTCAGCAGGCGAGAGAAGCTGTCGAGGTAAAACTCGTTGCCTTCGCGCTGGCCAAACAAGGGCTTGGCGCCTTCGACGCAGACCACTCGCGGAGCAGACTCGCCTTCGACATCCAGGCTCTGATAGGGGCTGGGCAGGCCAAGTCGCTCAGTCACCTCGCTCAGGGCGGCGATGTCACTGATCGATTCTGTCTTCATCACATAGACCAGGGGTCTGTCTGAATCCAGGTTGAGATCGGCAAAGGGATCCTGAGGCACTACTATGGTGTGCACGAGTTTCTTCTGGATCCAACGTAAGGATTTAAACCAAAGAGAGTCTTGTTTGGACATTATTCTTTATGCATAGGAGTCATGTTTAATAACGTCATAGAATACCAGAAAAGGAAGATGAATCCCTAATTTGTCTGCTTGGATGCGACATCAGCGGCAGAGGCGATCTAGCTGGTGCGGATAAGCCGTAAAAAGCGCCCTAAAAAGGGCGCTTGGCTTGCTCTTGGTCGTTGTATTGGTCTTAGCCTTAGCCTTAGTCGCGAGAGAGCGAATCGCTAAACTACATAGCGGTGACAAAATCATCCATGAGGATCACGCCAAGTGGAGTGCCGCCGCCCACTGCATCGACGGCGGCCACGCCATAGATGCCACCTGCGGCGAGATTAATATCGAGTGGACCTATGGCCACCGTCTTGCTTCCGGTTGGGGTGACACTGACGACATAGCTTCCTGGGGCCACCGACAAGCTGCCCGATGCCGCCATGAAAGGAACATCACTCAAGGCGGGGGTAGCGGACGAGATATCGGCATCCTGGGTGAGATAAATATCCACATTGCCGGCGGAATAACTGGCATGGGCAATGTTGAGTTTAGCCTCGGTCGCGACGCGGCGACTGTCTTCCATGATCACCCAAGGCTTGATATCCATGTCGGCCAGGGAGCCTATTGCCAATACACTGTAACTCTGTCCCTGTTCCAGGCTAAGGCCGGCCTCATCGATGACCACCACGCTATTATCCGCATCGGCTGCAACGCTTACCGTGTGGGCGCCATCGGCAACATTAAGATAGCCGGTCACCGCGGCAAAACTCAGCATGTCGACAGCCGGCGTATTGTCACCATCGAGAAAGAGATCGACCGCAGGTGCGTCTGCGACCGCATGAATCACCCGCACATCGCTGCCACTCATCTTATCGAGCAGCAGTGCCTGCTGGTCAGCTAGGGCCACCAACAAGGCAACGGGAGCATCCCCGCTCCAGGCATTGGCAATTGCGGTGATGAAATAGTCAGTATCGGCCATCAGGGGCACAGTGCCCGAGTCGAAGACGGGAGTTTTCTGTCCGGATGCGGTGATACGGATCTGATAGTCACTGGCGGGGACTTCCAGCTGGGTGCTGGCATCGAGGTAGTTAGCCGAGAGCGTGGGGGCAGTATTACTGATATCAGCGCCGGGCGCGGTGACATACACATCGACCAGGCCTACGTCAGATGCACCATGCAATACCTGAACGCGGGCATAACCTGCGGCGATATCTGCACTGGCATTGGCCACGAGCTTAAGTTGCAATGTATCGTCGCTAACCTTACCAAGGGCGACGGCCGAATATTCCATGTTGGCGGACAGATCTAGGTCGGCGCTGAGTACTTCGAGTAAGGAACCGTCGGCTATCTGCGCATCGACATCTATGTCATACAGACCAGCAGGGACGGCTAAGAAACCACTCGATATGCCGTAGTCGACATCAGCCAGGAGCTGGGTATCGTTGGCCATCACGTTGACCTTGGGGGCGTCGATGCCAGCATGAATGACACGAACATGGGCTTCGGCGACAGGCGCGGGCGCCATGTTGATTACCTCATCTGAATCATCACTGTCACAGGCTGTGATACCCAGCATGGCGCCTAGCATGAGCGCCGGATAGATCTTATTCATCAGCTTCTCCTTGACGAGGGTTGAGTTCCATTGCGTTACGAACAGAGAAGCCCAAGGGATCATAACGACAGCCTAATAAGAGAGACTTGCTCTTTGAATATGATGGCAATCCTTTATTAATCAGCGGATTATATTTTTCTGTCGCCTGGAGCGATCGCTATCTTAGCCGAGGGTTAGCACTTTTTAAGCGCCTACCTTTCGTTTATTTAGAATGTTTTTGCGTATTTTATGCGCTTATCTTTCGTTTAAATGCCGGATAAACTGGCCTCAATTGGTTGTAACAGAGATTTGAATTGGAGCAGATTATGGCAAAAGTACTGGTATTGAAATCAAGCATCTTAGGGGATTATTCACAATCGGCTAAGCTGATCGACCACCTGCAACAGCATTGGCAGGGTCAGGGCGCCGAGGTGACGGTAAGGGATCTGGCGGCGCAGCCACTGCCGGTACTCGATGGCGAGATCGCTATGGGGCTACGTGGTGGTGATGAGCTGACGGCGCGTCAACAAGAGGTGCTGGCACTGTCTGACGAGCTGGTGGCCGAGTTGAAGGCCCATGACACACTCGTGATCGCCGCCCCTATGTATAACTTCAGCATCCCAACTCAGCTGAAAAACTGGATCGAGCTGGTCGCCCGTGCCGGTGTGACCTTCACCTACACAGAGAACGGCCCTAAAGGCCTGGTAGAAGGCAAGCGTGCCGTGTTGGTGACCACTCGTGGCGGCGTGCACAAGAATGGCGCGAGCGATCACGTGGTGCCTTACCTCAAGACAGTGCTTGGTTTCATCGGTATCAATGAGGTAGAAACCGTTTACGGCGAAGCCCTCAACATGGGTCCCGAGGCGAATGAGCAGGGGATCAGCGAGGCCAAGCAGAGCATAGAGCAGCTGGTAGCTTAAGGTACTGCCTGTTAACAGTTTTCATTGTCGACCACATTTAAACCATCTCTAGGTTGAGGCGCTCAGGTATATGAGCGCCTTTTTTTATGGTTGATTTTGGATTGGCCTGACTAGGGCCTGTTGATCTTTGCCGTTTGTTTTTGCAGCAGTTTGAAGGTGATTTATACAAGGCAGAGCCTGTGTCGTGTAGTCCTCTACACAAACTGGCGATAACGCTGTAGAAATGGTTTACAAACGCTGCCCAAAGGGTTCATCTAAACGCGTGCTGCACTTTGTTGTTCGCCATTCACATAGAGTAACTATGCTTCATGGCTCTCGCCTCGCGCAAAACGCGTTTAGATTGAACAAAAATTAAACTTGAAAGATAAACAGGCCCTCGTGCTGCGTGAGTTCGCAGAGGGTGCATTGCTCGCTGGCTTGACTGGTCTCGACATAGCGAACCCTGTGGCGCCCTTGAGTACGATTGGCGCTAAAGCTGTACCTGGGCCTAGACGTCTGTGGTTTGTTGAGTGACTCTGGCTTAGTTAACTTTGGCTTAGCTAACTTTGACTCGGTTGACTTCGGCTCGATTGAATTTGGCTCGGTAAGCCGTTCGGGCCCGTCGACACTAGGCCCTGAGCATTCGGCTTGTGGCCAAGCGGGGGAGTTAGCCATTGACGGCGCCTTGTGGCTGATAACAGAGCAGATCTTTGAGAGAGCCGCCATTGATGGCGCAATTAAAGCCGTTGGCTCTGAGGATGTCGCAGCCTTTCTGGGCACGGATCCCCGCACCGCAGTAGAGCACGAAAGGTGTCTGTTTATCGCTGTGTTGAGTCAGCCACTGGGCCAGTTGATCCAGCGGCACGTTGAGCGCATTTGGCAGGTGACCACCGGCATATTCTTGGGGAGAGCGCACATCGATGACCTGTACGCCCTGTTCGATCAGTTGCCAGCATTGCTCGGCAGGATGGCTGCCAGAGAGCTTGGCTAAGAGTGATTGAAACATAATCTGCCCTTACAATTAGAATACATTTATAAGATTTATTTTAATAAGATTATTCTAATCAAACTGTAAGTGCAAGTCGGACTTATGCTAGAGGCGCTTGGTCATGAACACGCTGTTGGGATCCTCCTGATAACCGCCGAAGGGGGCGCACTCCAAGAAGCCAAACTTCTGATACAGGCGCCGGGCTGGGAGAAAGAAGCTCATGCTACCTGTCTCCAGGCTAAGGCGCGTCATCCCATTTTGGGCGGCGTCTGCCTGAAGATGGTGCAAGAGGTGCGCACCTATGCCCCGCTGGCGATAGTAGTTGGCCACTCGCATCGACTTGAGCTCGCCATGCTCGGGCGAGAGGCGCTTGACGGCGCCGCAGCCACAGAGTCTGTCGCCCTCCCATAGGGTCCAGAATCTAATATCATCTTGTTTTAATTCGTTTAAATCTAAGGCGTGCACGCTCTCAGGCGGCGAGGTGGCATACATGTCTTCCAGGTGTTGTTCTAGCATCTTGACGACGCTGGCGTGGCTGACGACACCGAGCACAAATTGCATCTTAAGCTCCATCTTCTAATTAAGGACTCAGAGCCTCAGCAAAGCCTGTGCCAGCAGATGTTGACCGCCACGGGGGGGGGAATTGCCAAATGGCGGTCATTTCGCGGCGGTCAGGTCTGGGGCTTTGGGCCTTAGTCTTGCCAGCGCTTGAAGATCAGTGAGGTGTTGATGCCGCCAAAGGCGAAGTTGTTGCTCATCACGTAGTCGGTGTCGAGCTGGCGAACCTCATCCTTGATGTAGTCCAGTTGACCACAGGCAGGATCGACATTCTTAAGGTTGAGGGTGGGGGCAAACCAGCCGGCATTCATCATCTCAATGCTGACCCAGGCCTCTAAAGCCCCGCATGCGCCCAGGGTATGGCCTGTGTAGCTCTTGAGGGAGGAGATGGGCATCTGCTCGCCAAAGACCGCCTGAGTGGCCTGGGTCTCGGCGATGTCGCCGCGATCTGTTGCGGTGCCGTGGGCGTTGACATAGCCTATCTTGTCGGCGTCTAGATCGGCATCCTTGAGGGCCAGGCGGATCGCCACTTCCATGGTCTCGGCGTTAGGCTGAGTGACATGCAGGCCATCGGAATTAGTACCGAAGCCGACTAGCTCGGCGTAGATCTTGGCGCCGCGGGCCTTGGCATGTTCCAGCTCTTCCAGCACCAGGGTGCAGGCACCTTCGCCGATCACCAGACCGTCTCTGTCGCGATCGAAGGGGCTGGGGGTCTCGCTTGGGGTGTCATTCTTGGTGCTGGTGGCAAACAGGGTGTCGAAGACTACGGCCTCCGTGGGACAGAGCTCCTCGGCGCCGCCTGCCAGCATGAGATCCTGCTGACCATATTTGATCGCCTCATAGGCATAGCCTATGCCTTGGCTGCCCGAGGTACAGGCGCTGCTGGTGGTGTGCACCCGGCCCTTGAGGCCGAAGAAGACGCCGACGTTGACTGCCGTGGTGTGGGCCATCATACGGATATAGCTGGTGGCCGTGACCCCCGACATGTCACCCTCTTTGAGCATGTCGCCGAAGGCGATGATGGGATCTGTACTCCCTGTTGAGGAACCATAGGCGATGCCCATGGCGCCTGAAGTCACCTGGGGATCGTTTAGCAGGCCGGCATCCATCAGGGCCTTTTCGCTGGCCCAGGCCGCCATGACGGAGACGCGCCCCATGGAGCGTATCTTCTTGCGTGAATAGTGGGCCGGTTTTTCAAAATCTGTGACCGGCGCGGCCAGACGGGTATTGAGACCGTCGAACCTATCCCATTCGTCCATGCGCTGCACGCAGTTTTGCATCGTCTGCAGGCGCTGGGCGATGCTGGGCCAGTCGTGGCCCAGGGCGGTGACGCCGCCAGCGCCGGTGATCACTACGCGTCGAGTCTTGTTATTCATCAGATCATGCCACCGTTTACCGAGATCACCTGACGGGTGATATAGGCCGCATCCTCAGACATGAGGAAGTTTGCCAGGCCGGCAATTTCAGCGGCCTTGCCCATGCGACGCATGGGGACCAGCTCCTTGACCATCTCCTGAGGGAATTCGCTCACCATATCGGTTTCGATAAGGCCTGGGGCGATGCAGTTAACGGTGATCTTACGCTTGGCCAGCTCCAGGCTCAGGGCCTTGGTGGCGCCTATGATGCCGGCCTTGGAGGCGCTGTAGTTGACCTGACCACGGTTGCCCGCGATACCTGAGACCGAGGCCATGGTGATGATGCGTCCGCCTTGGCGTGACTGGATCATCGGCATGGTACAGGGATGGATAACGTTGTAGAAACCATCCAGGTTGGTATGGATCACCCCGTCCCATTCCTCGTCGCTCATGGCGGGGAAGGCGGTATCCCGAGTGATCCCGGCGTTCAGCACCACGCCGTAGTAGGCACCGTGTGCGGCGATATCGGCCTCAATGGCAGCCTTGACTCCGGCGCGATCGGCCACGTCGAACTGCAGTCGGCTCACCTTGGCGCCGAGCGCCTCGAGTTCGACCTGAGTTGCATCGGCCGCAGCCTGATTACTGTGGAAATGCAGGGCGATATCATAGCCTGCCCCGGCCAGCTTGAGGGCGATGGCCTTGCCTATGCCGCGACTGGCACCTGTGATCAATACACGTTTGTTCATCTTGCTTTCTCTTCTTCTTTACCCGCCTGGCTCTCTAAGATATAGGCTTGGGTGTCCTGAGGCTGGAATACATTGACATTAGCCTCAGCCACAAGTTGATTGTTGTGGAATATTTTACAATCAAACACCGCCAAACCGTTATCTTCCTGATAGAGGCGGCTGACCCGGGTCTGGTAACGTTCACCGAGTCGGTAGGCGGGGATCGCGAATGTTAATTTGCGCGTGCCGAGCAGGAAGCCGACACGAATAGACTCGCCCCTGGCGCTGGCCTCTAGACCGGCGAGGGCGGCTATGCTCTGCGCCATATATTCTATGCCCACATAGTTGGGCACAGACTGGCTGGCATCATCGAAATAGGCACTTTCTGCGCTTATGTTCACCTCGGTCAGCAGGGTATCTGGTGCCTGCTCGAGCAGCTTGTCGATCAAGATCATCGGTGCGCGATGGGGCAGCACGGCATCCAGCGGGATCTCGGCCAGGGGAGTATTTAGCTGTGACATTGGCTGTGACTCAGATTCTGGTGTTAGTGGTGTAGACATTAGCTCTTGGCTCCTTTGCTGAAGATCACGCTGGCATTGCTGCCGCCGAAGGCGAAGGAGTTACTCATCACATAGTCGAGCGCTTGAGTCTGCCCCTGTGATACGAAAGGCAGCGCCGGATTGTCGTCATCCCACAGCCCGTCGCCCACCTGAGGGGGGAGCCCCTGGTGTTGATTTAACGCTGACAAGAGCAGCAGGCTGAAGGCCGCCTCTAGGGCACCGGCAGCGCCGAGGGCATGGCCTGTCAGCGGCTTGGTAGAGCTTACCGGCGGCAGTTGGTCGCCAAAAACCTTAAGCAGGGCGCGGCTCTCCATGGCATCGTTTTTCATGGTCGCCGTACCGTGAAGGTTGATGTAGCCCACCTGAGATGGTGCTATCTCTGCGTCCTTGAGGGCCATCTCTATGGCCGCCACTGCGCCCTGTCCCTCGGGATGGGGCGATGATATATGGTGGGCATCGCTGGATTCGCCCACGCCCGCCAACATCCAATCGGCCTCGCCTAGGGTGAGAGTAAACAGTGCGGCGCCCTCGCCGATATTGATGCCATCGCGGTTACGGCTAAAGGGTTGGCAGTGGGTCTTGGAGACAGATTCCAGCGAGTGAAAGCCGTTCAGGGTCAACTTACACAGGCTGTCGGCGCCGCCGACGATCACCATGTCGCAGACGTTGGCCTCTAGCAGGCGTTTGGCGCTGGCGAATACCTTGGCGCTGGAGGAGCAGGCGGTAGAAACCGTGTAGCAGGGGCCTGAGAGCTCGAAATAATGCTGCAGAAAGTCGCAGCTGTTACCCAGCTCCTGCTTGGAATAGAGGTAATCGCCTGGTAGCACCCCGTGTTCGGCGCGGTAGGCCAGCGCCTTCTCGCCCCTGGCGATGCCCGAGGTGCTGGTGCCCAATACGATGCCGATACGACCGGCGCCATATTGTGTCTTGGCAGCCTCAACGGCTGGGGCGATCTGCTCCGCGGCGCGCTGTAGCAACTGGTTGTTACGACAGTCGAATCTCTGTAGGTCAGGCGCTATCTCTGGCAACTCTGTGGTGACCATGCCCACCAGTACCCGGCTGTCGGGGATTAGGTCGTCACGCCACCGCATGCCCTGGGTATCGCCATCGAGCAGGTGGCGCAAGACTGTGTGGGGATCGTCTCCCAGCGGGGTACACAATCCTAGGTGGGTGATAGCTATCTTTGTCATAGTGTCCGTTCTTATGGCTATTAAGCGCTTGTTTACTCTAGCGGCTGGATGTTCAGCGTCAGTTGTGCCTGATGAAACTCCAGCGTTACCTCGGCTGCCCAGGGCTGTGCTTGGCTATAGCGGATATCCATTATGGTCTCGCCATCGCTAGCATATAATCTTCTGCAATAGGCTGCATCACAGGCGTGGTCGGTCAGTGTTGCCCCCTGTAAATGGCGATTTACATCGCCAGGTTGCCAGTATATCAATTGCAGCAGCCCAAGGAGATACTCGGCCTTAAATTGCTCCCCCAATAAGACGCTCTGCTCGCTGGTGAGTTGCTGGCCGTCATAGGTGAGGGTAAACAGTGGCTGGCCCAGTGGTGCCAGCCCCACTAAGGTAAGTGAGTCTGGTGTCAGATCCAGCTGGCTGAGCAGCTGATGCCTGGACTGTTTCACCTTGAGTTTCACCTGCTGACTCTGACTGACCGGCGCCGATGCTGGCAGGGGGGCCAGACAATAGTCGACTCCCTGAGCCAGGGCCATACAGGTCTGCCTGTCTAGCTTTTGGGCGCAGGCACTCAGCATGAGCGTCATGCAGATGAAGAGACTCGCCCTTAACGGCATAGCTCGACCACCATGTTGAGGCGACGCTCAGACTCGGCGACAAACGGGTTGCTCTCGTCCCAGGCGTAGCCCGCCAGGATAGAACAGATCATCTGTTTAATCTTAGGGTTAGGATCCTGATAGAAGATCACATCCTGGAAGCGGCCATCATACCAGGCCTGCACATAGGTTCTGAAGGTATCGACGCCGCGCATCAGCGGCTGGGCATATTCCGTCTGCCAGTCGACCGCCTGACCATTGAGTTGTCTCACGACACATTTAGCCGCAATCGAGGCTGATTGCATCGCGATAGTCACGCCAGAGGAGAACACTGGGTCGAGAAACTCGCCTGCGTTGCCCAGCAGGGAAAATTTATCGTTGGCCAGGGTGCTGACATTGGCCGAGTAGCCCTCGAGCTTGGCTGGAGTGCGTACTATCTCGGCGCGACTGAGCAGTCGCTTGAGACGCGGTTCTTCGCGTACCAGACGCATTAATATGGTTTCGAGATTTGTGGTCTCGAGATCGCTATCTTCGCCCAGTAGATGAGGTTCACCCACGACCCCTAACGAGCAACGGCCATTGCTGAAGGGGATCAGCCAGTACCAGATATCGCGGTTATCCGGGTGAACGCTGATCAGGATCTTGTTGCGATCGAACTGATAGTCGCCCATGTCGACGCTGTCGATATTGTCCTGGATATGGGTAAATATCGCGGTGCGGCTGGGCAGGTTAGAGGGACGCTCAAGGTCCAGCAGCCTGGGGAGTACCCTACCGAAGCCGCTGGCGTCCAGCAGGTAGTCGGCGCTCAGCGCATAGCTTTGTCCCTGTTCGTCGCTGATGGTGAGCCTGGGTTGTTGGCTCAGATCGACGGCGTCGACACGCTGGCCATAACGGATCTCGACACCCTGGCTCTCGGCCGTGTCGGCCAGCAGCTTGTCGAAGTCGCCACGTTCGACCTGAAAGGTGGTACCCGGCCCAGGGGTGAACTTGTCGGTAAAGTCGAAGTAGGTCGAGCGCCCATTGGCGTTGAACGCAGCGCCATTCTTAAATTGATACCCCGCCTGATTAACGGCCTCGAGCATATTGGCCTCCTCAATCACCTGCATACAGCAGGGGAGTAGGCTCTCGCCGATAGAGAAGCGCGGGAAGTGCTGTTTCTCTATGACTAAAACACGCTTACCCTGTTGATGCAGCAAGCTGGCGGCGACACTCCCCGAGGGACCGGCACCTATCACTATCACATCATAATGGTCCGTCTGAGCGGCTGTTTGCGCGAATGGGGTCACTTATCAATCCTTGTTAATGTGTGAATAAAGGGGGAGAGCAAGAAGGTGAGCCCTATCCCCAGGAGTAATGTCAGGCCGAAATAATGGATGGCCGGCGTCTGGCTGAAGGCCAGCAGGCCGAAGGCCATCAGGGTTGAGCAGGCGGACATGAATACCGCCATCATTACGCCTTCGCCCCTGTGGCTCTCGGCGAAAAACAGGCTGTAGTCGACGCCTATGCCGAACACCAAGATCAGTGCCAGGGCATGAAACAGGGTGAGTGGTGAGCCGGCTAATCCCAGGCCTGCCAGGGTGAGCAGCGCCGCCAAGGCGGGGACCGCCGTTATCCATAGGGCCATCTTGAGGCCGAAGCGCAGCGAGAAGATGAGTCCGGCAACCAGGAGTGCCAGCGCCAGCAGGATCAGGGTCAGGCTGCGATACTTGGCCATCACATCCGAGATATCCTGCACCTTGTCCACCAGGCTGACACCATCTAAGGGGGTGATTGCTTGGGTCAAGGTGCCGAGGTTTTTGATGCCACCCAATAAGACAATGGCGCCGTAGGTATCTGAATCGGATGTCTTTTTCTGAGCTTGAGTATCAGTTTCAAGCGATAGCTCATGTGATAGCTCATGTGATAGCCCATGTGATAGCTCTGGTGACAACTTGGACGACAACTCGGGTACCAGCCATAGGGGTGCGAATAGCTCGCCCGCCTTATCGGCGAAGAAATTGGTAGGAGTGATGGTCTCATTGGCACTGGCCTCGAAGCTCGCCATCAGGGAGGGGGCCAGATCGCTGTCCAGCCCCAGACGCGCTAATACCTCGGGCAGCTTATGGTAGATCTGTCTCTGTAGACGATAGGCCTCTTGCTGGCTTGCCTGACTGGGCAGATAGTTGGCCAGATTGACTGAATTACCCAGCACGTCCTGGCTTTGCAGTGAGTTGAGCGTCGGCGTAAGTGTCTCAAGCCGTGTCAGCAGCGCCTCCGGGGTCTCGGCTCTTACCAGGATAAATTGGTTATCTGTGCCGCCGCTCATCACCTGGCGCAGCCTCTCCTCACCCTGGGTGACGCTCAACGGGCTCTGCTGCAGGGCGCGAATATCATCGTTTACCTCGAGCCTATTCAGGCCAATCACGGTCACAAGCAGCAGACCAAGGGCGATGACTACGCCCTTGATGCCACGCATGGGCCGCGCGATGATCTGCATGGCATTGAGGTAACGCGCCGCTAAGCCCAGTGCGCGCTCGCCCGGCGTCATGGCGCTGTTGGCAAGCTTAGGATAGGCGAAGATAAGCGTGAGATAGGCACCCAGAAGGCCGGCGGCGCAAAATACCGCTACCTGCTGCATGCCGGGAAACGGCGTTAAGCCTATGGCCAGGTAGGCGATGACAGTGGTCAGCAGCGCCAGGCTGGCCGCTGGAAAGACCCGGGCGACGGCCGAAGTCGCGGTATTAGTGGCGGTATTGGTCTCGGCCTGCCTATCTTTATTGACATCGTTTTTCTGTGCCTGCAGCCGCTCACAGTAGAAGTGGAAGCTGTAGTCGATGGCGATGCCGATCAGGCTGGTGCCGAATACCAGGGTGAGCAGATGAACCTGGGTGAAGATCCACAGGGTCGCGCCCAGGGCAAACAGCAGGCTGGTGGCTATGGTCAGGGCGGCGATGGTGAGCGGCATGATAGAGCGAAATGCCAGCCATACCAGCAGGATAACGCCGATCAGCGAGGCAAGCCCCAGGCTGGACACCTCTTGTTTCGCCTGTTTGGTCGCCGCCGCGGCATGAAACAGGGCGCCGCCGCGTAGCACGTCCATGTTTTGTTCTGTCCCGAGATCTTGCTGCATCTGGGTTATTGCCTCTTCAAGCCGGGCGAGCTGAAGTTCCTGCGCCTTAGGGTTGAAGGCGCTGCCGACTCCCTGGGCCATGACGATGGCAACACTGCGCTTCTGTCCATCTGAACCTGGTGTCGCTTCCTGGCCGACCAGAATGCCGTCGACGACCTTGAGGCGACGCTGGGGCGAGAGCTGTTTCAGCAGCTCTGGGTAGAGTAGCAGGGGGTCCTGGCTCAGCAACTGGCTGTTGGCGTAGCCGAAGGCATTGTAGAGTTGAGCTAGCGTATTAGCCTCTAACTTGGCTAATTGTCCACTCTCTAACAGGGCTCTCTGCTGCGCGGTGAGCAGGTGAAAGCGATAGGGAAAATAGAAGCGGTTGAGGGCCTGTGCGCCCTGCATGTCGGCGCTTTGAACCTGGGTAAAGGCCTCGGGCGCGTCCTGCAGCGAGGCGAGTAACGCCTTAGCTCCGGCGACGGCGCTGGCCTGATCTGGGCTGACGACGCCAAGATAGATACGATTGGCCAGCTGCTGCTCGACCCTGTCTATTGCCCTCTGTGTCAGGGGATCTTCCTGGATCTTGGGAAGCATGGCCAGGATGTCGCTCTGCACGGTGGCGCCGCGACTCAGGGCCTGAACGGCCAGCAGCGTCATGGCGGCCAGCAACGCCAGCCAGATAAGGAGGCGGGTATTGGCTGAGAGGCGACCTAGGCAGTCGCTGAGTCTGAGGATCATCTCGCCTCTGTCGCGGGGCGAGGTTCTGAGTCGAGCCTGAAGTAGGCTAACTCATCTGCAGTCAGTGGTCGCTGCGCTAGGCTGTTAAACTCGATCACGCTGAGATCGCCGCGGCTATCCAACAGGCTGAGGGACTCAAGCTGTTCGCCGCCTTTGAGCACGATACGCGGCATCGCCTGTTTTATCAGCGGGTCTATGGGCTCGAGGCCGAGCTGCCAGCAGTCGGCTTGCTGCATCAGGTGCAGGGTAAACTGTGCCTGCAGGGGGGCGAGGTCGCCACTGAGCAGGGCGCTCATCAGGTTCGGCATCATCTGCGCCATGGCCCCGGCCTGAGGGTTCTCATCGGCGTGGTTGATCTGGCGGTTACCGTCGGCGTCTATCTGCACCAGCGTGTCTTGTGTCAGTATCAGGCCTGATGGGAAGGGCTTGGTTTGTAGCCAGGCGATGCCAAGCTTGTCCTGATAGAGAAACTCGCCATGACTCACCAGAGGTTTCTTCAGCACCTTGAGGTAGCGCGACTGGGTAAATTCGCCCTTAGCGGCTTCCCCACCGCCCAGGCGTGTCACCAGCGCCGAGAGCCCTGCATTGTCCGCTGGGGCGTTAAAAAGTGCCTCATAATTGGTTGATTGATGCGCATGAGTTACGAAGCTAGCTAAGCTCAGGGAAATCACTAGGCACAGGGAACTCACTAGGCTGAGGCAAAACATCAGCCGGCAGAGACCTGTCTGAGCTGCGCGGATGAGCCGATGCGCCATCATGCCTTTAACTCCACATCTGGCAGCAGGTGAGCTATCTTGTCTCTAAAGCAGTCAGGGGTAACTAGGCAGAGCTCCTTGGTGTCCATCTCGACCGCCGCCTGAACCGTGTAGCCCTTAGTCAGTCGCTGGTTGGTCTCGGCGTCGCGCACCTGGTAGGTGATCTTGAGGCGATTTTCCCATTCCACCAGGCTGGCTATTACTTTGACCCTCTGCTCGAAGGTGCTGGCCTGCACATATTTTATCTGCAGATCGATAATAGGCCAGGCGTAGCCGGAGGCCTGCATCTTGCGATAGCCATAGTCAATCTCGTCCAGCAGCTGACAGCGGGCGATCTCGAAATACCTCAGATAGTTACCATGCCAGGTGATCCCCATTGAATCGACATCATGAAAGGGGATCACCATCTCCATCTCTGTGGTGAGCAGTGCCTTCATCTCGCGCCTCCTAGTGACACACTTCCCACTGACCCTGCTGGATCTTGTCGACCGTCTGTCTAAGTACGGTCTCCAGGGGTCTGTCTTCGGTGAGCAGTTCGAAGTCGGCGCTGACCTGATCGAGTGTCTTAGCAACAGAGCTGGTGAGCGAGGCATGACACAGCTCGCCCTGGGCGATGCGTAGGTGAATGCCCTGGCTCATGGCCAGCAGCGCTGCGGCGGCCACCTGCTCGGTGAGCTGCAACACGCGCATACAATCCCGGGCGGCTATGGTGCCCATGCTCACCTTGTCCTGGTTGTGGCATTCGGTGGAGCGTGAGAAGACGCTGGCAGGCATGGTGTTTTTCAGCGCCTCGGCCGTCCAGGCCGATACGCCGATCTGCACCGCCTTGAAGCCGTGATTGATCGCCTTGCGGCTGCCCTGAGCACCCGACAGGTTGGCGGGCAGGTCGTTGTTAAATTTAGGGTCCATCACCAATGCCATCTGGCGATCGATAAGATCGGCGATGTTGGCGATGGCGTTTTTCATCGAGTCCATCACGAAGCCGATGTGACCGCCATAGAAGTGGCCGCCATGAAGCACGTGCTCACCCTCGCCGTCGACGATAGGGTTGTCGTTGGCGCTATTGAGTTCGGTCTCGATAAACTGGCGCATGAAGGGCAGCGCATCTTGCAGCACGCCTATGATGTGCGGCGCGCAGCGGATTGAGTATCTGTCCTGCAGGCGGTCTGAGTTGCGTGGATGCTCGTGGTGATTGAGATCTTCCCGTATCCAGGCCGCTACCAGGTTTTGGCCAGGATGTGGCTTGGCCGCAAACAGGATATCGTCGAAATGGTTTGAGTTACCCTTGAGAGTCAGGGACGCCATGGCTGTGATGCGACTGGCCAGACGATTCAGGTATTGAGCCCTGTCATAGGCCAGGCAGGCCAGCGCCGTCATCACGGCGGTACCGTTCATCAGTGCCAGCCCCTCCTTGGGGCGCAGGGTCAGCGGCGTGATGTTTAGCTCAGCGTATACCTCTGCGGTGGCGCGGCGCTCGCCTTGGTAGATCACCTCGCGCTCGCCCACTAACACGGCGGCCAGATAGGAGAGGGGAGTGAGATCGCCGCTGGCGCCCACTGAGCCTTCTTCCGGGATCACCGGGGTGATGCCCAGGTTAAGCAGGGTCTCGATGCGCTTGAGCAGCTCATAGCTGACCCCAGACTTACCCACGGCCAGCGAGCTTAAGCGACAAGCCATCACGGCCCTGGCCTGCATGACCGAGAGTATGTTACCCATGCCGCAGCCGTGAAAGCGCGACAGGTGCAACGGCAGTTCGTGGACCAGATCCAGTCCCACGGTGACGGTACAGGAGTCGCCATAGCCTGTGGTGACACCATAGACAACGCCTTCTTCGGCCAACAGGCTGTCGATAAAGCGGGCGCCTTTCTGGATATATTCCTGATAGTCGGCGCTCTCTTTCAGCTTGGCCTTAGCGCCCTTGGCGATGGCAACGACCTCCTCTAGGTTGAGGTTACGCTGGCCAAATTCGACCAAGGTGTCTAAAGCGGGGGATTGAGTCGTCTGTGTCATCTATTTCTCTGTCCTATTGGGCGTGTGAGGCTTGGCCTCGCGCAGGAGTTCATCGTCCTTGCGCCAAAAATCGAAAAAGTTAAACCATTGCAGCGGTGCGCGGCGGGCGTAGTGTTCCAGCCGCTCGGCGTAGCGATTCACCGCCTCCTGCAGCCTCTCCATGCGACCGGCGCGCGGCCCCTTGAGAGTATCGGCAAAGTGCTCTACGTGGACGCGGTAGCGGCTGTTTTCTCTGAGGCAGAACATCAAATAAACCGGGCAATCCAGCAGGCTGGCGAGGATGAAGGGGCCCTGTGGGAAAGGCGCCTCCTTACCCATGAAGGGGGCGTACAGTACCCGCCCCTCGCTGCTGGTGGAGGTGCGATCGCCGGCGATCACCACGAGCTCTCCCTGCTCTATCTTCTGCTGCAGCAACATAGAGGTGCTGGGGCCCAGTTCGGTCACCTGAATCAGGTTCAGCGCGCTATTGGGGTTGAGCTGTTTGAGCACCCGGTTGAAGTTCTCTGCGTTCTGGGTCAGCACCATCACATTGACCTTCACCTTGCGTTGGTGAATCGATATGGCGCGGCACAGCTCAAGGTTGCCCAGGTGAGAGACCAGCAGCACGGCGCCCTGGCCCTGTGCCAGCGGCTTGGCCAGTACCTCGCGGTCGGGGAAGTCGACCTGGCTGAGTTTGATGCGATCGCACCAGGCGTCGATACGATCCAGCGCCGCATTACCGAAGGCGATGAAGTGCTTCAGGCTATGACGCCAGTTTATCTCGCCCTGGAGATCGGGATGCTTGGGTTCGAGTCGCTGTACCTGGCGTAGGAAGCCCTGGCTAGCGCGCCGCGCCGTGCTGCCTGTTGCGAAGAAATAGCAGATCACCGGATACATGATGGCGCGGCATAGCCAGTGGCCACCTAATTTATAACTGGTGGCCAACAACTTAATGCCCCAGTAACTGCCGCGCTCGCCCATGCGAGACCAGTGTTTCACCGCCTTGGGGCGGCTACGTTTATGACGCAGCAGCTGAGGAACACGTCTTAACATGCCGAAGAAGAGCTTGCTGTGCATGGCGGAGATGCGCACATTGTCCTTAAAGCCTTGGAAGTGGCTGGTGCCATCTTCTGGGTAGATCACCCGCGTCGGCAGGTGTCTGACCTCGACGCCCTGCCAGTAGAGTTTGACCAGGACCTCGATATCGAAATCCATGCGCTCGCCTAGTGGCTCGGTGAGAAATAACTGCTCGGTGGCGGCAAGGGGGTAGACGCGAAAACCGCACATGGAGTCTCGAATATCCAGGCTTAGGGTTTCGACCCAGACCCAAAAGTGGGTGAGGTAACGGCCATAGAGGCGTCCCTTGGGCACAGACTCATCGTATTGCGGCAGGCCGGAGATCAGCGCCTCTGGCTGGGTCTTGGCCGTCTCTATCATCTTAGGGATATCGTCGAGATCATGCTGACCGTCGGCGTCTACCTGTAAGGCATGGCTAAAACCATCGGCATAGGCGGCCCTGAGCCCCGTCATCACCGCCGCGCCCTTGCCTCGGTTGAAGGGGTGATGCAGCAGGCGCACCCAGTCGTGCTGCGCCGCGAGTTGGCACAGCAGGTGGCGGGTCTCGTCGTCGCTGCCGTCGTTGACTAGATAACAGGTCAGTCCCAAGGGTTCCAGGCGTGCCAGGGTGGCCTTGATCGCCTGGCGATGGTTGTAGTTGGGGATGACCAATGCCAGTTGCATCAGCCTCTCTCCTCTGTATCGTTCGGCGTCAGGCAGATACGGCCGGATCCGAAGCGCTGCTCGCCCTGATAGTAGGCGAAGGTGAGCTTATGCTTGGCGCGATTGAGGCTAACCTTTAGCTGCACCTCGCTACCCGGCAGGATTAGCTGTTGAAACTTAAGCACCTCTAGGCTCTGCACCTGGGGCGCGTAGCCGAACTCGGCCGCGCCTAGCTGTACTGCCCAATCCAGTTGAGTCACACCTGGGAGCACCGCCTGTTCGGGAAAGTGGCCCTCGAAATAGGGCAGGTCTGCGTCGATGCGCAGTTGCCATTCGACACCATCTTCCAGGCTGCGCTTGGCCAAGATGGGGGGGAGGTTTGACTTAATCATGTGTAAACAACTCCAACAGATCCTTGTGGATACGTTTGCCCTGGGTGTTGAGTGGCAGCTCGGCAGGATAACGCCAGCGTCTGGGCAGGGTGACTCGTTCGAACTGACTCAACAGATGCTGTTTGAGGGCGTTGTTGACCGCTAACTTGCCTTCCTGGGCCAACAATGTTTTGCCCTCGGCAGATAGGCTGATGGCGGCGCCCAGGCTTACCCTAGGTTGTTCCAGTACCACGAGCGCGGCCTGATCCACCAAGGGGTGGCTCTCGAGCAATGCCTCCATCTGCACCAGCGAGAGGCGCTTCTCCTCAATCTTGACGATGCGGTCCAGTCGTCCCTGTAATACAAACTCGCCGGGGGCGATAAGCTGTATCTTGTCGTCACACCTGAGCCAGTCTTGGCTTTCCAGATAGGGGGATTTGAGCCAGAGCGCACCATCTTGGGGATCTTGCTTGATCTCGTGGGTGGCGAAGGCGCGCCAGCTCTGCTGATTGTCTTGCTGACGACGATAGGCGATGCCACCGGTTTCCGTGCTGCCAAAGACCTCGATGGGCGGCTTGCCATAGCAGTGGGCGATGGCATTGGCGGCCTCTAGGCTCAGCGGGCCGCCCGAGCTGAAGATCAGGCTGGGCGCGCGCAGCTGTGGCTGATGCTCTAGGGCATCGGGCAGACGCGACAGCTGTGCCGGACTGCTGATCAGGCAGAGGTTAGGGAACAGGTTGGCGTAATAGGTCAGGGTCTCTGGGTACTCCACCAGATCGCTGAGGAATGGGCGGCTGGCGGCCAGGGGCCAGAGCACCTTAAACAGCAGGCCGTAGATGTGCTGATGGGAGACGGTGGCGATCACGCTGCATTGGGGCAGGTGATTGGCAAAGGTCTGTTCCAGCACCGTCACCTCGGCATCGAGCTGATCCAGCGTCTTAGTGATCGCCTTGGGTTGACCACTGGAGCCAGAGGTGTAGAGAATGAGCTCGCCAAAGGTCTGGCTGATCGGCCAGGGCCCAGGATGTTTAAGATCCTTATGCAGGGCGATATAGTCTTTGGCCTCGCATAGAGGACGGTCTGCCAGCACGGCATCGAACTCATGGGTGAGCTCGCTCAGGGTACCGCCCTGGGTGTTGGCGGGCAGGATAAGCTGCTTGCCCGCCAGCAGGCCGGCGCATAGACCCACCGCAAACAGATCGCTGCTGTCGCAGGCCAATAACCAGCGCTTCGCCTCATGTTGGGTCAGGGCCTCGAAGATGGCGGCCACCTGGGCGGTAAAGGCCTCACCCGTCAGGATATCGTGGTGATTAAAGCTGATAAGTTGCTGGCTCGCCGGCCCATGCTTGAGCCAATGTTTGAGTAGGGCTGTCATGACTTTTTCAACCAGAAGGTGCGATATAACCATTCTCCGCCGAGCAAGATACCGATCAGCAGATAGGCGATAAATCCATTATAGAGAGTCCAGGTCGCCAGGCTAGTGGCGCTGGCGGTGTAGAGTGCCATGCTGCCGTTGAAGATAAACAGTCCACACCAGATCTGGGTGATCTTACGCAGATAAGGGATCGCCTCGTCGGGCAGATCCGGCTCCTTTAACCTGGCGAGACGTTCTATCATGGTGGGACCATGCTTGAGTGAGTAGGCAAACAGCGCCAACATGCTCAGGTTGATCACCACGGGATAGTAGAGCAGCCAGGCATTCTGTTTCGCCAAGTAGCTGCCTGCAGTCAGGAAGATGCCCACGACTATGGGCAGCATCATAGACCTTATCTGTTGCCTCTGTAGCGCCAGCCTCAGCAGCAGTATGCTGCACAGGGCGAGGGCTATTACGCCCGGCGGCAAATAGTTCAGGCCGAAGTAGACGGCCAGGGGATACCCCAGCACGACCAGGCCGGTGACTAGTTGCAGGAACAGGCGCATTACTGCTTCACTAGGCCTTCGATGGCCGTGACGACGTCGTCGACGGTACGTACGGCCTTAAACTCGTCGGGCTGGATCTTCTTGCCCGTGAGTTGTTGTAGCTTAATCACCAGGTCCACCGCATCTATGCTGTCGAGATCCAGCTCTTGATACAGAGAGGCCTCTGGGGTGATGTCGTCGGCATCGATTTCAAACTCATCCACCAGGATCTGAGTCAGCATCTGAAGAATTTGCTCACGATTTTGCATGCTGCCTCCTAACCGCGCTGAGATTCGATAAAGCTTGCCAGGCTGGCAACGCTGTAGAAGTGGGCTTTGGTGGCTTCAGAGTTCGCTTCGATCTTGACGTCGAACTGCTTCTTGATGGCCAGTCCCAGCTCTAGGGCATCGATAGAGTCAAGCCCAAGACCGTCGCCAAATAGCGGCGCATCGGTATCGATATTTTCGATACTGACGTCTTCGAGATCCAGGCAATCTATGATGAGTTGTTTAATTTCGTTTTGTAAGTTCATAATTTTTATCAAGTTGTTGTTTATAATATTCTTCGAGATCCCGCGTCAACTGACGGGCCATCTTGGCGTCTCCACCCGTTTGAGCATGATACCTGATATGCTCGATAGTTTCGCCTACTTCGACATTCATGCCTATGGTTTGGCGAGGTATCTCATACCAGGGTTCCTGCTTGGTCAGGCCGACGGCATTGGTTCTTAATACCACGGGGATTAGATCGGTATCGGTGCGCAGGGCAATATTGGCTGCGCCCCGGGCAAATTCGTTGACTATCTCGCCCTTGAGGGTACGGGTGCCCTCGGGGAAGATGATCATATTGGTGCCCTGCGCCAGTACCTCGCTGCAATCCTTGAGCAGGAGATCGGCGCCGCGATTGGGAATATAACCGGCCGCCGACACCACACCCCGCAGAAAGGGGTTGCGCCACAAGCCTTGTTTGACGATACAGCCGACATTAGGCATCAGGCTGATCAAGACCACCACGTCGACCAGCGTCGGGTGGTTGGCGATAATCACCTTGCCCTGGGCGCTTGCCAGTCTTTCAAGATGTTGGGTGGTGACCCGAATCACCCCGGCCCAGGTGAGCATATGCACGAAGCCGCGAAACATCAGGTGCACCGCGCGCTGCACACGGGCGATACGAACTTCTCTGGCGCCGGGCCAGAACCTCAGCAGGGGCAATATGGTCAGCGAGCTTAGCAGGCCGCCCAGTCCGAAGGCGATATAACAGCTCACCCCACCCAGCCAGCGAGGAACATAGGCGATGCCGGTCAGACGCTTGGCAACCACCTGGCTAGTCATGACAGATCCGCAGCAGATAGCGGTTGAGACGGCCTTCGAGCGGCTGCTTGGCAGCGATGGCGTGGATAAGCTGGCCAAAGCCTATGGCTGGTGCCTCGGCCAATTCGCTGGCCGAAGGGCTAGTCTCTATGAGTAGTTGCGTGCCAGCAGGCGCTTCCTTGGCGAGCGACAGCTGCAGGGCCAGGGCGATTGGCAGCTCTGGCTCCTTGGTAAATTCTTTGTAGATGTCCGAGACGGGCTCGTCGCCGAAGACCAACAGCAGCGGCGCGTTATCTTCTGCCAGCTGGCCATAGGCCTCGATAAGCGCCTGAGAGAGCGTGAACTCACCGGCTGCTATCGATGTAGAGGGCGCGCGGTTGTCAGTCAGTATGCTGAAGATGCCGCTGGCGGTGTTGTGCACCGACTGGCTAAAGCCGATGGGCGAAATGGGTTGCTGGCGCACTATGTCTTGCAGCAGATCGACCGTGCGGTTAAGTTCGCCATGGCGGGAGGCAAAGATGGTACGGCTTTGGGGCGGCACATCGCATTGAAAGGCGACATCCAACAGCATCTTGGTGAGCTTACTAAAGCGTCGCCTTTGCATGGCGGGCACTTGCTTGAGTGCCGGGGCGGCCTGAGCGAGCTGCTCGGCATCCGTCGGCGGCGTTGGCCATGTCTGCCAATCCCGCAGCTGCTGGTATAGGGGAGACCAGGCGCCCGCAGAATGAATGTGAAAGTGTAACCGCACTACTTTGCCTCTAAATACAGCGCTTTGCTGATGTTTTCCATAACCATAAACTGAGCCACAAGAGAGATTTGTGGGGCGGCTATTGTACACCCTTTGACGGGTGACATAAATATGTGATTGTTCTGTTAGTGATTACTGAAAAGATAGAGGAGGAAGTCGCCCGCCATGAGGCGGGCGATCTTGGGCTTAAGGCTGTTTGAGCTGCTTCTTGAGCTTACGCAGGGCGGCTTTGACCTTCTTGCTGTTTTCCGGCCCCATGCGGATCATCAGCTTCTGGGCATTGGGCAGGCTCTCGAGCTTAGGGTCAATAAATTTATAGTTTACGCTGACGCTGTCCAGCTCAATCGGTGCGTCGATAACCGGGGCAGATAGCATGACGTCGATCGCCTCTATCATGCGGTCATCGAAACTCATGTCGGGATAACCTAACTCGGCGAAGGCCTCGCCTAGCAGAGGCTTCACCTTTTTATAGGTGCTGAAAAGCTGCTCCTCGTCCAGGTTATCGACAAAGTTCGCATAGAGATCATACCTATGGTAGCTGTCGGGATTGAGGTAGGTCTTATCTGTTACCTCGGAGACGGTAAACTTGCTGTTAGGCGCCTTGAGCGGGCTCACCTTGCGGGCCAGCTCGCCCTGGGCCAGGTTGTCGACGAACACCACGAAGTGCCTGACGATATCTTTCTCGACCAGCAGCGGCTCAATCTTCATGCCGTTGGCGACTTCAACCGTCTTGTCGTGGAAAAATTGATCGCTCTCGGCCAGTGTCGGCAGGGCCTCCACCGTCTCGACGGGTGCCTCTTCAACCTGAGCTTCAGGCTCGGGTGCAAGATTTTCGGGTTCTGGTAGCGCCGCATCCGTCGGCAAGGGCTGCTCTGGCTCGGGTTCCGGCAGGGTCACAGGGGCGGGCATCTCTGGCTCGGGTGCGGGCTCATCGCCACCGAGGAAGTAGTAGGCGCCACCGGCGAGCAGCAGCAATATGACGACCACGGCAATGCTGAGCGCATTGATCCCGCTGCGCGATTCCTGTGGGGCAATTCTATCTTCTTGACTGACTTGCATGAGAGTTCCTTGAATTGTGGCTGGAGTGAGCCCTGTGACGACAGAGGCCTCTTTCCATTCTGCAAAATTCACCGGGCTTGTCTAGGGGCGGTCGGTGAAATAAAAAATATTTAATTGTTAGCAGTCGTTATGAGTTAAGCCTGCACGTATTGCTGGCGCTCCCCTAACCAACGCAGCACTATGGCGTCAACATTTTCCGGCACCTGTTGCATCACATGCTGCGCCAATTTCTGAATGTGGGGGATGAGGGCTTGATCCCTGACCAGGTCGGCAATCTTCATGTCGGCGATGCCCGTCTGCTTGGTGCCTAAGACCTCACCCGGACCGCGGATCTCGAGATCTTTCTGGGCGATCACGAAGCCGTCGTTGCTATCTCTGAGTACACCCAGGCGTTGGGTGGCGGTATGGGAAAGTGGCGCCTTGTAGAGCAGGACACAGTGGCTGGCCACGGCGCCGCGACCGACACGTCCGCGTAGCTGATGCAGCTGTGCCAGCCCCAGACGCTCGGGGTTTTCGATGATCATCAGGCTGGCGTTGGGCACATCGACCCCCACCTCGATAACTGTGGTGGCCACCAGTAGCTGTATGCTGCCGGCCTTGAAGGCGTCCATGATCGCCTGTTTCTCGGCGGGTTTCATCCGGCCATGCACCAAGCCAATGGAAAGCTCGGGCAGTAGTTGCTTAAGCTCCTGCGCCGTGTCTTCGGCGGCTTGGCATTCGAGCACCTCGGATTCTTCGATCAGGGTACAGACCCAATAGGCCTGACGCCCGCCCGCTAGTGCTGCCTGGCGCACGCGATCGATCACCTCACTGCGCCGGCTGTCTGAGATGGCGACCGTGGTCACCGGCGTACGTCCCGGTGGCAGTTCGTCGATGATGGAGGTATCGAGATCCGCATAGGCGGTCATTGCCAGTGTGCGGGGAATAGGGGTTGCCGTCATGATCAGCTGGTGAGGGTGGAAGCCCTGGCTAATTCCTTTCTCTCTCAGCCCTAAACGTTGATGCACACCAAACCTGTGCTGTTCGTCGATGATGATCAGTGCTAGGCGATTAAACTCTACTTGCTCTTGGAAGATCGCATGGGTGCCGATAACAATATGGGCCTCGCCGTTCTTAATCTGTTCCAGCGACTGCGCCCGCGCTTTGCCTTTGAGCTTGCCGGCCAGCCAACCAACCGTTAGCCCCAGGGGGGTAAACCAGGTAGTAAAGTTGTTGGCGTGCTGCTCGGCGAGCAGTTCCGTTGGTGCCATCATGGCCACCTGATAGCCGCTCTCTATAGCCTGCAGTGCGGCTAGCGCCGCCACTAGGGTCTTGCCCGATCCCACATCGCCCTGTACCAGACGCATCATGGGATGTGCCTTGCCGAGATCTTGGGTGATATCGGCGACCACACGCTGCTGGGCGCCGGTGGGCTTGAAGGGTAAAGAGGCCAGGAAGGGGTTGAGCAGCTGCCCCGTGGGCTGCATCGCGATGGCCTTATCATGATTGCTGCGGGCCCTGAGCTGTAACATGCTGAGGTTGTGGGCCAGTAGCTCCTCCTGGATCAGCCTCTGCTGCGCCGGATGGGTACCTTGTTCCAGCGCGAAGGGGCTTACCTCGCTAGGCGGTCTGTGCAGTAGCTGCAGCGCCTCAACCAGGGATAGTTGATTGGGCCTCAGCTGAGGCGGCAACAGTTCGGTCAGTGCGCCGTGAGCCAACAGCGCCAGGGCCTGATCCGTTAGGCGGATCCAGCTGGCCTGCTTGAGCCCCTCCGTGGTCGGGTAGATGGGGGTCAGGGTGTCGCTGAGGCTAAAGTCACTTTCGCCATGGAGCATCTTGTATTCGGGGTGGATGATCTCTCGGTGCATCTTGCCCCGGCGCACCTCGCCATAGGCACGAATGCGCTCGCCCTCTTCGAGGCCGTTGCGCATGGCGGCGGAGAAGTTAAAGAAGCGTAGCGTTATGGTGCCGGAGTCGTCGCGCACAGTGCAGGTGAGCATGCGCTTGCGCCCCTGGACGATCTGGGTCGATTGTACGATGCCCTCTATGGTGCCGTAGCTACCTGGATAGAGGGCAGTGATTGGATAGATCTGGGTGCGATCTTCGTAGCGTAGTGGCAGGTGAAACAGCAGATCCTGGACTGTGTTGATGCCGAGCTTTTCCAGCCGCTGCGCCATCTTGGCGGCAACGCCCTTTAACTCTGTCACAGCCATGAGATCGAGTCTATCCACGCTTTGTACCCATTTGATTTAGCGTTCTATTTAACCAGAACCTGAGTCGATTACTGTAAATATATACATATACTATCAGAGTTCGGCATGAACGCAATCTCGTGTTAGCCATCTTGGCGGCAAAGCATAGGGTTAAAGTGTGGTGAGATTACAGCCAGCCCTTTTGCTTGGCGATACGTGCGGCGTCGATGCGATTGCTGGCATTGAGTTTGGCGATGGCCTCAGAGAGATAGTTACGTACAGTGCCTTCGGCAATGAAGAGAGTGGCGGCGATCTCCGCGCTGGAGCGCCCCTCGCTGGCGAGCCTGAGCGCCCGACGTTCCTTATCGTTCAGCGGGTCTTGTTCGCCGACGGCCATGATGGCCAGTTCGGGATCTATGATGCGCTTGCCACGGCTGACGGCGTTAATTGCTTGGATCAGTGTCTCGGAGGGCGCGTCCTTGAGTAAGAAGCCACCCACGCCCGCCTCGATGCCACGCTTGATATAGCCGGCACGGCCAAAGGTGGTCAGGATGATGACCTTAGTCTGCGCCGCTTGGTTTTGACACCATTGAGCCAGCTCCAGTCCGCTGAGGCCTGGCATCTCTATGTCGGTTAGCAGCAGGTCGAACTCCTGCTGCTTGAGCAGACTCAGCGCCTGGTCTCCGTCACAGGCCTGTATCACCTCAAAGTCGCCCTCAAGGGTGAGGAGCGCGGCCAGCGCGCCCCTGACCATGGCTTGATCTTCGGCGAGTAATATCTTCATCCTGTCTCTATCCCTGATTTGGTAACTCGATGATAAATTGCGGGTTTGGCTCGAGCTCAATACTGAGTGTACCACCTAAGGGGCGCAGTCGCTCGCGTATACCAGTGAGGCCATTGCCTTCGCTGAGCTCCCTCTGCTTGCCATTGTCGGTGACCGAGATCCGCAGCCCCTGAGGTGATGCCGACAGGTCGATATTACAGCTATCGCCTTGGCTATGGCGCACAACATTGTTGCACAGCTCGGTGAGGCTGAGGATCAGCTGAGTTTCTACTTCCTGTGGCTGGGCTGGCAGCTCACCATTGAGGGTGACGGCCATGCCCTTGTCTCTCAGCATCTGGCACAGGTGCGTCAGGGCGGCGTCTAACCCTTTGTGTTTGTAGCCTGAGACCGTTTGGCGGATCTGGCTAAGGCTGTCGCGGGCGATGGTTTCCAGTTCTGCCAGCTCGGCGCTGGCCTGGTCGGCTTGCCCCTTGGCCAATAGCTTGCGCGCCAGCTCCGCCTTGAGTGAGATAGAAGAGAGCGAGTGCCCCATGATGTCGTGCAGATCCCGGGCGATACGTTCGCGCTCTAGCATGGTGGCGAGCTGGCGTATCTCCTGCTGACTCTGCCGCTGGGCACGTTTGGCTTCGACCCGCTTACGCTCGGCTACACCAAAGAATCCCATGCCGGTGATCAGGGCGACGCCATAAACTGCAAAGTAGTAGTGAATGCCTAGGGTTAGGCTTAGCAGCGTCAGGATGACGGCTAGGCCGATAAGGCTGGCGAAGGCCTTGGGCAGAGAATAGTTAAAGCCGATAAAGAAACCGGCAAAGGTAAACAGGGACAGCGAGCCGATATTAACCGGCGTGATCAGACAGGCCAGGGCGATGATCAGCAAGATAGGCTGGTAGGCGGTTTTACTCGGGCTGCGGTGGGCCCAAAAATAGCTGTAGATAAAGGGCACCAGCACTACCAGACTCAGGACTATGTGCCAGGTGGGCATAGTCTGCAAGAACAGCGGGATGAAATAGAAGCCCAGGTTGATCAGATAAACCCAGGCGAGCTTATCTTCGGTCGCCCGCTCGATATCTAGGGTGTGTGGAATAGGGTATTTGTCCATCTTCTTTATCCTAGGCGCCACTTAAGTCCATGATGTTGCGCTATGAGCGCGCTAACGCTTAGCCATCTGGCTTAGTGGCAACCGATATTGAGCCGATTACTTTAGTGGTTCTGTTTTAGCAGGAAATTTGCCCAGGCATAATCGGCCTGTACCTGCAGGGCGGCCTGCCAATCGGCAATGGCTCCCGCCTTGTCGCCGAGATTCTGCTTGGCTAAGCCGCGCCAGGTGTAGGCCTCTGCCTCTCCCCAACAGATGTTATCGCAAGGTTCTCGATACAGATCAATGGCTTTTGAGCTAAACGCGATGGCGTCTTTCATGCTGCCGCCATGATCTTTAGGGCTGGAATAGGCGGCGATCGCCTTTACCAGCGCCAGTCGGGGGCTCTGGGGGACTAAGGTTTCGGCGTCATTGAGGGCATCGGCCATCTTAGTGCTGTATTTGGCGGCCTGACTCATGTCTAAGCCTATCTGCATACCGTAGACTGAGGCCAGAAGGGTGGCGGCTTCACCTTGGTCGGCAATGGGCGACAACGCTTTCTCGGCGCGGGTCAATGCCGCCTGGGCCTGGCCCTTCTGGCTGAGAATGTTGGCACTGATGGCCATGCGATAGAGGGCGTAGGCCTGCTCGTAACCTTGGCTTTGTCCGCTTAATTGGCTCAGGCGATCGATATCCATCCGATTGGCGGCGCTGTCTATCTCGGTAATGTCATTGGCCTGGCTCAGTGGGCTGAGTAGAGCAAGGCTGGTGGCGATGATAAGTGTTTTCATTGGCTTCTCCTTAAGAACCTGTGTTGCGTAATGCCCCGTAGCGGGGTTAAGGAGAGTATCTGTCTGATGGCAAGTTTTGTGCAGGCACAGATGTCACCGATAAGGGATGACATTTGTCATCTCTCATCGGCGGGAAAGCTATATTTGGTAGCGCTTAAAAAGCAGCGCTAACTCATAGGGATTGGGCGGAGAGGATCAAATAGCCCAGATAGACGAGGTAGCAGACTAGTAGCAAGGCGCCCTCGCGTCGGCCGATACGCAGGCCGCTCCACGCCAGGGGAAGCAGCAAGAGAGCCAGTGACACCATCACCAGCATGTCCAGCTTGGGCACGCTGGCCGTGATGGGATGAATGACCGCGGTGATCCCCAATATTCCTAAGATATTAAACAGGTTTGAGCCCACCAGGTTGCCGATGGCGATGTCACTCTCGCCGCGTCTGGCCGCCACCAGAGAGGTGATCAGCTCTGGGATGCTGGTGCCTATGGCGATGATGGTCAGGCCGATGAGTAGCTCACTCATGCCCAGCTGTCTGGCGAGAGCCACTGCACCGTCGACAAAGAGTATGCCGCCGCCGACCAACATGGCTATGCCTACGATGAGTAGGACCACGGCCAGTAACGGAGCGAGGGGCTTAAGCTCCATCGACTCAATATCGACCTGCTGCTTATCGAACAGGTAGTTCATGCCCAGATAGGCGACCAGCATGGAGCAGAGCAGGGCACCGTCCAGCTGGCTAAGGCTACCATCGCTGATCAGTCCCCAAAAGAGTAAGCTGGCAAACAGCATCAGTGGTATGTCGCGCTTAACCATCATAGACTGCACGCCTATGGGGCGTACAAGGGCCGTCAGGCCAAGGATCAGGCCTATGTTGGCGATGTTGGAGCCGACGACATTGCCCAGGGCAATGCCAGAGTTACCAGCAAGGGCCGATTTGAGGCTGACCGCCAGCTCGGGGGCACTGGTGCCAAATGCGACTATGGTGAGGCCGATGACCAGCGGGGTGACACCGAGCCTGAGGGCGAGGGCGCTGGCGCCGCGAACCAGGGATTCGGCACCAAGAATAAGGATGAGCAGACCAGCGATAAGGGCTAGCGGGGTGAACATGATTGACTCTCAATAGTAGTGGGGCGCCAAGCATAGAGCTTGCACAGTTTTAGGCAACATCTATTTTGCTTTTGCCGATTAAACTTTATTCACTCCGTCGTGGGCGAGAAAATAAAAAACACGCCAGATGGCGTGTTTTCTGTTAGCGAGATATCGACAGAGCCTAGGGCCTGTTGACCTTTTGAGAACAAATTTTGTTCTAATTGAGCACGTTCAAATCGCGGCAGGAGGCTTGGAGTATAGTTATTCTATATAAAAGCCGAGTAACAAAGAGTTGAACGTGCTCAAGACGAACCCTGCGGGCAGCGTCTGTATCATTTTTCTACTGCGTTATCGCTCATTGATGTAGCACACTACATTACAATCATTCTGCCTTGTATAAAATCGATACAGAATGCTGCAAAAATGAACGCGAAAGATAAACAGGCCCTAGAGCTCATCTTCCCAGCGAACCACGCCGCCACGTTGACCATCGACCTTGGCACTGAATCTCTGCTCCAGCACGTGGCGTTTAATCTTCAGGGTCGGCGTCAACACGTCGTTATCCACATCCCAGGGCTCGCTCACCACTATGATGGCGTCGACCGTCTCGTGGGACTCCAGGTTAGGGTTGATGCTGTCCAGGGTCGCCTTGAGTGAGGCGCGAACCTCCTCCTTAGGTTGCAGGGCGGCGCCCTCGGAGAGCTGCACCAGTGCCACCGGATGGGGCAGGCCAGAGCCTATGATGCAGATCAGTTCCACATGGGGATCCTGAGCCAGCTTACGCTCGATTGGCACCGGGGCGACATACTTGCCTTTGGCGGTCTTGAAGTTGTCTTTGACTCGGCCGGTGATGGTGACGCAGCCATCGGCGTCGATCGAACAGAGATCGCCGGTATGAAAATAGCCATCTTCGTCGAAGCTGGCCTGAGTGACTTCCGGCTGCTTGTAGTAGCCGCTCATCAGCCCTGGGCTCTTGACCATCAACTCGCCATTGTCGCCCTGCTTGACGCTACAGCCCTCGACGGCGCGCCCGACTGTGCCTATCTTGCTGGCATCGAAGGGGTGATTGATGATGGAGTAGGCGCTGTTTTCCGTCATGCCCCAGGCCTCACAGATGTTGAGGCCAATCTTGTGATACCAGGTTATCAGCGAAGGCGGAATCGGCGCCGAGCCAGAACCGAGCAGATGACAGTGTTGCAGACCCAGTCCTTCATGAATTTTCTTCTTCACTATGCTGTTGAGTATGGGCACCTTGAGAAGGAAGTTGAGCTTAGTGTAGCCAATCTTGTCGATAATATTCTTCTGGAACAGGCTCCACAGACGCGGCACAGAGAAGAAGATGGTCGGTCTTGCTCGCTGCACGTCGGCGACGAAGCTGTCGAGGCTTTCGACGAAGGCGACGCTGCTGCCGGAATAATAAGAGGAGCCCTCGATGGCGACCCGCTCTGTGATGTGAGCCAGTGGCAGATAGGAGAGCAGCCTGTCTTCGATATCTGTCTTGAGATCCCGCACCACGGCGCGGCAGGTCCACTCAAAGCTGGCGAAGGTCTGAATCGCCCCCTTGGGCTTGCCGGTCGATCCCGAGGTGTAGATGATGGTCATGATCTGCTCTGGAGTCGGCGCCTCGGCGTCGATTAAGGGGTGACCCAGTTTCAGTAGGGTATCCCACTGGTATTGTGCCGGCATGGTGTCGTAAGGCATGGCGAGGCGCAGTATGTCGCCGCCAACCCCGGCTTCTTGATCGGCCCAGTAGTCCAGCTTGCCGATGAAGATCGCCTTGGATTCGCTGTGTTCCAGCACGTAGCGTATGGTGTCGGCATTGGCCGTCGGGTAGATGGGCACGCTGATATAGCCGCCGTGCATCAGGGCCAGATCGGTAATAAACCATTCGGCGCAGTTCTTGGATAAAACCGCGACCTTGTCGCCCGGCTCTAGGCCGAGATGGCGCAGTGCGCCGGCGATCTGCTGCATCTTCTGCTGCACTTCACGCCAGCTAAAATTGACATACTGACCGTTTATGGGCTGTTTCAGGTAGGTGCTATCGCCATATTGCTCGACCCAGTGTTGCAACATGTCGACCGGTGATTTGAATAGTGAGTCCATCTTGCCATTCCATAGTTATTCTTAGTGTTAAAGGAGACGCAACTTGGTTTGCTTTGCCTGCGGCGGAGCGAGACTCAACAACCCCCATTATTGAGTGGGCCTGTTGTCTGTGATGAGAGCGCCTGGCCACTTTTTATGCGCGTCTTTGAGTATGGCGAAGAATGTGAGCTATGACAATTGTTTTACCGGAATAAAAGGCCAATTGTCATAGTCTTAGGAGGCGTGGTCTGTTAGGCTAGTGCAGGAATTGTATCGCAGGAGGCCGATTTTTGGCTTATCTCGCGTAGCGAGCTTAGGTTTCTGGTTCGGCGTCTGGGTCCGGGGCGCGCATTCGCTGCCACCAGGTCTCGTCGGCGACGATCTGCCCCTGGTCGTCGATGGCGGGATAGGGGATCTTCTTGCGTCGACAGGCCTTGGCGTACACAGGGTGGCCCTGTTCGAATAACATGGTCTGGCAGTAGGCATCATCTAAGGTGCGTGTGCCATACATTCCCGCCTGGGCACGCTGACGCTGAGCTTCATACATCACCAGGGCCGAGGCCACAGACACATTGAGCGACTGCACCATGCCTATCATGGGGATGATGATCTCCTGGTCGGCAATGGCCAGGCCTTCTTTGCTGACGCCGTCGCGTTCGTTACCCATGATCACCACAGTCGGCTTGGTGTAGTCGATGTCGCGAAAATCGACGGCATTTTCCGAGAAGTTAGTGGCTAGAATCTGCATGCCCGCCGTCTTGAACTGGGCCGCAGCCTCATCCATATGGTAATGCTTGATGGTTTTGACCCATTGCTGACTGCCCGAGGCGGTATTGCCCGACACACGCATCTCGATATCGGGCCAGACGGCGTGGATTTGATGTATGCCGACGGCATCGGCGGTACGGATCACCGCGGCGATATTGTTGGTCTTGTGCACCTTGTCGAGGCAGAGAGTGAGGTCGGTCTGGCGGTTGTCCAGCATCTGGTTGATGCGTTTGAAGCGTTCTGGGCTCATGGTATGTCAATCAAGTAGCAAAAAATAACAAGGGCGCCGCAGCGCCCTCTGATATGGAGGTTGAGCTTACATTACAGCTCCATCACGCCGTCCATCTCGACCAGCGAGTCTTTCGGCAGCTGCTTAACGCCGATGGCGGCGCGGGCAGGGTATGGCTGCTCGAAGTAGCGACCCATGATCTCATTGACCGTGGCGAAGTTAGCCAGATCTGTCATGAAGATGTTCAGCTTAACGATATCCTTCAGGCTACCACCGGCGGCTTCACACACGGCTGTTAGGTTGTCGAACACCTGCACCACCTGGGCTTCAAACTCGTCGCTGACCATCTGCATGGTCTCAGGATTCAGCGGGATCTGGCCAGACAGATAGACTGTGCTGCCCACTTTAACAGCTTGAGAATAGGTACCGATCGCCTGCGGGGCCTTGTCGGTTGCAATGATAATCTTCTCTGCCATAACGCTCTCTCTACTTAGGTTAATAGTGGTGGAACTAACGATTACGCGAGGTGCGCAGCACTTCCGGCAGTACCCTGATACGGCGCATCACGTTGGCTAAGTGGACTCGGTCGGTGACCGAGATCCGTAAGTTAATCAAGAATACCCGGCCGTCACGCTCTTCTGTGCTCAGGTTATGTATGTTCGAGCCCTCGGCCGCCACGATAGAGGTGATCTTGGCAAGTGCGCCCTGATGGTTGACGATCTCGATCCGCAGGTTAGCCTGGAATTCGACGCCCTCGGCGTTGTCCCAGTGCACAGGAATATACTTGTCAGGCTCGCCCTGATAGCCGCGGATGTTGGCGCAGCTCTCCATATGCACCACCAGGCCCTTACCCGGGCTCACGTGGGCAATTACCGCATCGCCGGGGATGGGGCGACAACAGTTGGCGAAGGAGACCAGCATGCCTTCGGCGCCGCGGATCGGCATCATGTTGGATTCTTTATGTTCGTGCTGCTCGACGCGATCGCCCTTGAGACGCTGGGCAATCACTATGCTCATGGCATTACCAAGGCCGATGTCGGCCAGCAGGGAATCTAAGGTGCTGTGCTTGGTTTCGCTGACCACCTTGTCGATCTGCTCCTGAGGGATATCTTTGAGCTTGATGTCGCCCAGGGCATGGTTGAGCAGTCGTTTGCCGAGGAGTACGGCATCATCTTCTTTGAGGCTCTTGAGCAGCTGGCGGATCTTGGCGCGTGCCTTACCCGTCACCACAAAGTTGAGCCAGGCGGCATTGGGCCGCGCGCCCTTGGCGGTGATGATTTCTATCGTCTGGCCTGAGATGAGCGGCTGGCTCAGCGGATAGGCCTGACGGTTGACCCTTGCACCCACACAGGTGTTGCCCACGTCGGTATGAACCTCGTAGGCGAAGTCCACCGCGGTGGCGCCCACCGGCAGCTCGAGAATGCGTCCCTCAGGGGTGAAGACATAGATCTCTTCGGGGAACAGCTCGGTCTTAAAGTTCTCGACGAATTCGAAGGAGGTGCTGGCGCTCTGTTGTAGCTCAAGCAGGCTCTGCATCCATTTACGGGCACGAACCTGGGTCGTGGTGCCTTGCTGCGCCGAACCGGCCCCCTTGTAGAGCCAGTGCGCCGCGACCCCTTTGTCGGCCATCTGATCCATATCCTCGGTACGTATCTGGATCTCTACCGGCACGCCGTGAGGCCCAAATAACGAGGTATGCAGCGACTGATAGCCGTTTGCCTTGGGGATGGCGATATAATCTTTGAAGCGGCCGGGACGTGGCTTATACAGGCCGTGCATGGCGCCCATGACGCGATAACAGGTGTCGATGGAGTCGACGATCACCCGAAACGCGTAGATATCCATTACCTCTTGGAACTGGAGTTCCTTGTTGCGCATCTTGTTGTAGATGGAGTAGAGGTTTTTCTCGCGGCCCTTGACCGTGCCCTGAAGACCAGTGTCTTCGAGACGTGTCTTGATGGCGCCTTCGATATTCTGGATCAGCTCTTTACGGTTGCCGCGGGCAGACTTGACCACCTCTTTGAGCACCCGGTAGCGCATTGGGTAATAGGCCTGAAAGCCCAGATCTTCCAGCTCAGTCTTGATATTGTGAATACCCAGACGGTTGGCGATGGGGGCGTAAATTTCCAGGGTTTCCCGGGCGATGCGACGACGCTTGTCGGGACGCAGGGCGCCTAGGGTGCGCATGTTATGGGTGCGGTCGGCGAGCTTGATGAGGATCACCCGGATATCCTGGGTCATGGCCATCATCATCTTGCGGAAGTTTTCCGCCTGCGCCTCTTTCTTGTCTCTGAACTTAAGCTTGTCTAGCTTGGAGACGCCCTCTACCAGCTCGCCCACCGACTCACCAAACAGCTCGGAAAGCTCTTCTTTGGTGACAGGGGTATCTTCTATGGTGTCGTGCAGCAGGGCAGCCATGAGCGTCTCGTGGTCGAGACGCATATCGGCCAGGATGCGGGCAACCGCAACCGGATGGGTAATATAGGGTTCGCCACTCGTGCGCATCTGCCCTTCATGAGCATCGCGCGCTACCTGATAGGCCTGCTTGAGTAATTCTACCTGCGTAGCTTCTAAGTAACTTGACGCAGACTCCTTGAGACCTTCAAACAGATACAAGTGGCTTCACTCCTTAGATAGTGTTGCGGCCTTCGGCGATGGCGGCAACGGCAGCAATCTCGGCTGCTTCACGTTCGCGGACGGTCTGACGCTCATCGGCGTCCAGTGTGTCGGCGGTAACCAGGCCAAGTTCGATTTCGCGTAGGGCGATAACCGTTGGCTTGTCGTTCTCTTCTTCAACCATAGGGTCTTTGCCCTGCACAGCGATTTGGCGAGCACGACGCGCTGCAACCAGGATCATATCAAAACGGTTGCCGATTTGGTTTACGGCGTCTTCTACAGTTACGCGAGCCATGTATTGAAACTCCAGTGTTTATGGGTGAAAAAATGACGCAAAATTGTACACGATGACAGTTAGTCTGCCAACAGATCATTAAGCATATCATTTTGAGCATGAATTTGACTAGCACGAGTGAGGCGTTGGCTGCGAATAATTGCCTTTAAATCCACCTGTGCCTGTTCGAAATCATCGTTCACTATGATGAAGTCGTATTCGTCGTAGTGGGAGATTTCCGACGTCGCCTGGGCCATGCGTCCGGCAATGACCTCGGCGCTGTCCTGGCCGCGTCCCCTAAGACGACGCTCAAGCTCGGCCTTGGAAGGCGGCAGGATGAATACGCCAATCGCCTCGGGCATCATCTCTTTAACTTGCTGTGCCCCCTGCCAGTCGATGTCGAGAAAGACATCTATGCCCTTTTCCAGCATCACCTCGATGGCCGCCTTAGAGGTACCATAATAGTTACCGAATACCTCGGCCCATTCGAAGAAGGCATTCTCTTCGATCAATGCCTTGAACTCGTCGACCGAGACGAAATGGTAGTGCTCGCCGTCGACTTCGCCGACTCTGGGTTGGCGTGTCGTGTGTGACACAGAGACCTTCATATCGGCGGGTTTATCCTGCAAAATGGCGCCAAGAAGTGAAGACTTGCCGGCGCCACTGGGCGCTGAAATGATAAAGAGGTTTCCGCGAGCGGTCATGTATTTGCTATCCAAAGGCTGTATGGTTTTAGGTAGCCAGACATTATACAGGCTTGAGGTAAATTTAGGCTAGTTAATCTTAGTCCCTCGCCGCGTGGCCGCATGGGTGTTAGCCGCCTAGGTGCATGGAGGGGCGAATCATCACAGCTGGCTTAGGCGAGATAAGAAAATTAACCAAAATTAAGCGTCATCCAGGGCGAGATCCAGTAGACTCTCTGCTGAGATAGCCGTGAAGTGAGATTTTTTATGTTGTTAAATACCTTTTTCTGTCGCCAAGGCACAGATACCAGCCTGCGTTTTCTTGTCATCAGTGGCGCCTCACTCTGCCTCATCTCCCTCTTCTCCTTGTTGCTTGCCGGCCATGGCATACTGCTGTTGTTGGCCTTGCCGCCGATTGCCGCCACGGTACTGAGTGCGACCAGGCGTCTGATACCTTCCCAGCGCTTGCAGGTATTGGCTGTGATCCCCGGTCCCCTGCTGCTGACCGCGAGTCTGGTCTTTGCCGAGCAGGCTTGGCCCAGTTGGGTCGCCGTCATGCTGAGTCTGTTGGCGACAGGTTATATCGTCTCTCGCCCGCAGCCTAAGGCATCCGCTCCCTTCGATAGTCTGGGCTATAGCGGCCCCCTGATGGCGAGTGCGCCTCGCCGCGCCCGGGTTGAGCCGACCCTGGCGGGAGGTTCACCGGCCTATGCTCATGTTGCAGATGTCCATGTTGTAGATGCCTATGGTGCAGATGCTCATGCTGCCGAGCAGAGCCAAGAAGTGGCGCGGGGGGATGAGCCAGCGTTCGAGCGGGCTCCTGAACCGCGAACGTACAACTATACAGATGAAGCCCAGGCAGACTATCTGGCTCAAGACAGGCTGTCTCAGGGGATGCACTCAATCGGGGCGCAGCTGACTAAGCTGTTTGGCTTGAGCTACACCGCCATCAAGCGTCATCCTCGTGGCGCCGTGCTAGGGTTTGGCTGTCTGTCGCTCTTGCTCGGCAGCCTGTTTTGGCTTGGTGGCGATGAGGCCACAGAGCAGGTGGCGAGTGAGGCTGAACCCGAGGCGCCGATAGCCCAGGCGCCTGCTGCAGCGATCAAGCAGGTGGCCATGCCGGATGGCTTTAAGGTACAACTCGAGGGCAGGGTATTGATGCTCAGCTGGCTGGGTGAGCGGGGAGAACCTGGGACGCTGTGGTCACTCGCCAGCGCCGAAGGGGACAGCAGCTGTCAAAACCTGACCTTTAATAATGGCGTGAGCTATCGGCCGATGACGGTTAGCCTGCTGGCCGACACCTCGACCCAGGCGCGCTTCTCTCCACTAGATACGCCCGCCATCATCAATGATATCGCCATGCGCGGCAGCCTGACCCTATGCGGCTACGAGTTTAGCCTCAAGGGGAGTCAGGCGGCGCTGGCCAAAGAGCCGGCCTTCAGGCCCTATCTCTAGTCAAATAATTTGGGGCATTGGCACGCAGATGCCAGGATTTCTTATTTAGCGGTGATTGTGGTCACCACAGATGGTTTACATATAGATGAAGTTAGTCGAGCCTGATTCTCAGGCGCAGGGGGAAGCCCCGCTTACCCTAGTGATCATGGCGGCCGGTCTGGGTAGCCGTTTCGGCGGCGATAAGCAGCTCGCCGAGTTAGGGCCAAAGGGCGAGACCATGTTACAGCTCTCCATCGCCAGCGCCATCAAGGAGGGGTTCTCGGCGGCGGTGATAGTGACCCGCTCCGAACTTATCCCGAGCCTTGAGGCGCGCCTTGCCAATCTACCTGGTGATTTTGCGCTGCAGTTCTGTGTGCAGCAGATGACAGACTTGCCTGAGTCCTGCCGCGAGACCGTACAGGGCGATAAGCTTGCCGAGCTGATAAATGCCCGTAGTAAACCTTGGGGCACGGCCCATGCGCTGTGGAGTGCCCGCAAGCTTGTCTCTGGCCCCATGGCGGTGATCAATGCCGACGATTACTATGGCGATCAGGCCTTTGCACTGCTGGCCCAAGGTTTTCAGCTGCGGCCTGATAAATGGCAGATGGTGGCCTATCCTCTCAAAGAGACATTGTCAGATCATGGCGGCGTGAATCGCGGCATCTGCGTGACTCAGGATAATCTGCTGATTTCTGTCGAAGAATGGCTGAATATTGCCTGGCAAGGTGATAATCTGGTGGGCTCGCATCAGCGAAGGCTGGGCCAACTGGCGCCCGAGGCGATGGCCTCGATGACCTGTTGGGGATTTACCCCGGATATTTTCGATCTCCTGGGGGAGGCATTGGCGGATTTTGTCGCTCAGCCTGGGCTGGCACCGAACAGCGAATGTTACCTTCCCGCCGTGGTACAAGCCGCCTTAAGCATTGAGGCGAATGCTAAACAGGTATTCGTGAGTCAAACCTTGGATACCTGGTTAGGTGTGACCTATCAGCAAGATATTGATTGGGTAAAACAAAAATTAATGGAGTTACTGGGTGATTGATTTTATAAGGCAGCAGGTGCTGCCGCGCTTTGGCGTAACCGCTTCGGCCAAAGTGAGTCCCCTTGGGAACGGTCATATCAATGATACATTTCTAGTGCGTTGGCCAGAGGGTGAATTTGTGCTGCAGCGCCTCAACACGGAAGTCTTTACTCAACCTCACGCCCTGGTGCGTAATGCCCAGAAGGTGGCGCAGCACCTACAATCGAAACATGAGGCCGGCGAGTATCGCCTCAATGTGGTGCAGCCGGTGACTGACTCACAGGGTGAGCTGGCGCTGGATTTGGGCGAGCAGGGTTTCTGGCGTGCCATTACCTATCTGCCCTTCAGCCACAGCATAGAGGTGGTGGAAGATGCGGCCCAGGCCGAGTCGGCGGCCAAGGCCTTTGGCCATTTCTCTCGCGCTTTAAGCGATCTCGATGCCAGCCAACTTGAAGATGTTATCCCGAACTTTCATCACCTGCCCGGACGAATCGCCCAGCTGCAACAGGCCGTCACCAAAGACAGCCTGGGGCGTCTTAAAGCCTGTCAGGCTTGGGTGGACTTTGCTTTGTCCCAGGATGATCTGCTGAGTGAACTTAGCGAAATAGAGACCAAGCTGCCGCTACGTGTCTGTCACAACGACACTAAGATCAATAATATGCTGTTCGATAAGCGCGACATGAGCTGCATGGTGATAATCGATCTCGATACCTGCATGCAGGGACACCTGATGTATGACTTCGGTGACATGGTGCGCACCTTTACCTCGCCAGAGGCCGAAGACTCGACCAACCTGGCTAAGGTCGAGGTACGCGAGACCATTTTTGCCGCCATCAGCCAGGGTTATCTCAGCGAGCTGGGCGAGGTGATGAGTGATATCGAGCGCCAGAGCCTGTGGCTAGGCGCCAGGGTGATCTGCCTGATGATTGGGGTGCGTTTCCTAACCGATCACCTCAATGGCGATGTCTATTTTCATATCCACCATGAAAATCATAATCTCGAGCGCGCCGCCAATCAGTTTTCCCTCTATAAGAGTCTGTTAACCCAAGGGGATAGTCTCAAGGCTTATCTAAAATAACAGATGATAAAAGGGGCGATTTGGCCCCTTTTTTTGTAGTTGAAAATGCATTTATTTCGTATCGAGTCGACTCACTCTTGCTTGAGATCAACTTAAGGTGAACTCATTGATAACTTTGCTATCAAAGCGGTAAGTTAGTTCGTACACTGCACTCAGTTTCCCGACTATAGGTGAGATAGATGCCACCCATTATCTGTAATACTGCGCGAGAAGCCGTTTCCCTGATCGAGAGCGGTGAAACCCTCTGGACCCACTCCATGGGCGCGACCCCGAAGTTGTTGCTTGATGCCTTGGCTGAGCATGCGCTGACCCGGCAAGATCTAACGCTACTACAGCTGCATACCGAGTGTGCCGAGTCCCTTAGCGATCCGCGCCTCAAAGGCCATCTGCGCCATCGCTGTTTCTTCGGTGGCCTGCCGACTCGCCTGCTGTTGCAGCAGGGGGATGCCGACTATGTACCTATCTTCTTGTCCGAGGTGCCTAAGCTGTTCCGCTCGGGCGAGCAGCCCATAGATACCGCCATTGTTCAGGTGTCGCCGCCGGATAAACACGGCATCTGCTCGTTAGGGGTCTCGGTAGAGGCCACGCTGGCGGCCTGTCAGGTGGCGGGTAAGATCATCGCCCATATCAATCCACAAATGCCGCGTACTCACGGTGATGGCTTCATTCATTACGATAAGTTTGCTGCCGTGTTCGAGCAGAGTATGCCGTTGCCGCAACATCCGCTGGCGGCCAGCGACGAGACCAGCCTGGCCATCGGCAGACATGTTGCCGAGCTGGTACGAGATGGCGATTGCCTGCAGATGGGGATTGGTGCCATACCCGATGCCGTGCTCTCCTGCCTCACCGACCATAAAGACCTTGGGGTGCATACCGAGCTGTTTTCCGATGGCGTACTGAATCTGGTTGAACAGGGGGTGATTAACAACAGCCGCAAGAAGGTGCATCCGGGTAAGTTGGTGACCGGATTCGCCCTTGGTAGTCAGCGACTGTATGACTATGTCGACGACAATCCCTCTGTGATCTTTATGGATATCGAGCAGGTCAATGACACCTCGATTATTCGTAAGAATCCTAATGTGATGGCGATTAACTCGGCCCTGCAGGTGGATATCTCGGGGCAGATCTGCGCCGATTCGCTCGGTACCCGCATCTATTCCGGGGTCGGAGGCCAGATGGACTTTATCCGCGGCGCCGGGCTTTCCGAAGGTGGCCGCTCGGTGATCGCCCTGCCCAGTACGGCGGCGGGCGGCAAGGTGTCGCGTATCGTCTCGGTACTCTCACCCGGTGCTGGTGTGGTCACCACCCGTGCCCATGTGCACTACATAGTCACCGAATATGGCGCCGCCAACCTGCGCGGCAAGTCACTTAGAGAGCGCGCCCGGGCGCTTATTGATATCGCTCATCCCGACTTCAGGGAGCAGCTCTGTAAGGAGACCTTCGATATGTGGGGATTAAGGGTCTAGTCTGCACGGCTAACGAGAAAAAAGCCCCGTCTTGCTCGATACAGCAGATGGGGCTTTTTTATCTCGATTGCTATTTCAACAACTATCTTAATTTCTATTTCAACTTAACTACTATCTCAACTTAACTACTATCTCAACTTAACTACTATCTCAACTTAACTTCTGTCTCAACACCTATCACAACTCCAGTCTCAAGTAATCGGTGCCCGTATCGGCGAGGAAAGCGGAAGCTGAGAAGTGCAGCGTTAAGCGGCAGTCAGTTTAGGCCTCGTCATCAGCATATTGGAGGCGATGGCGAACAGGCAGTAACCAGTGAAAAACCAGAAACCGATCTCCAATTGGGCGTGCATCACTATCAGTTCACCCATCTGCCCTTTGGCGTTACCGGCGAGGTAGCTGACGATGATGGCGACCACAAACACATCGGCCATGCTCCATTTGCCTATGACGTCGATAAGCCGTATCAGCGTGGCTGCCGTGTTGCCACGCGCGAAAACCAGCACGGCCTGCGCCAGCAGCTTTAGGGTCGGCACTATCACCGAGAAGGTGGCGATCAAGATGCCGACCAGCAGGTTACCGCTCTGCATCAGGTCTTCTACCGCCCCCAGGATACTGCGGTGCTTGCGATAGATCTCCACCTGGCCCTCAAGTTCGTTAAAGCCGAGGAAGGCCGATACGGATCCCAGCAGGCCGCGCACTTCGCTGTTTTCTGTCATCAGTTCTATGCTGATCTGGGCAAACTTGGACTTTTCGGCCTGACCGTCCAGGCTCAGCATAGGCAGGCTGAGTCCGGGGATCAGCAGGGCTAGGGCGATAAGAATCACCAGTAACTGTGGCCATTTACTCCGTTGTGACATGAGGTCTCCAATCTTGGGATGTTACTTATGGTTTGGCGTTTGGTTGTAGGTCAGTCGGCATGAACGCCGGCTGAATGTCGCCGCCCATCGGGAAGGTATTTTTACCACGGCAGGCGACACCTTTGAAGCCTAGCCAGTGCCAATGACGCTGCATGAAACAGCCATGACGCTCGTTGAGATTATTTATCCAGATGCCAGAAAGCAGCTTAGTTGAGCAGCTAGAGATATATCGGATGTGAGTTTATTCAGATACAAAAAAAGCCTCAGAGTTGAGGCTTATTGCTAAGTGCGAGGTGATTACTCAACGTTCTGGATCTGTTCTCTCATCTGCTCGATAAGTACTTTCAATTCGACTGCGGCTGCGGTGACTTCTGAGCTGATGGACTTAGAGGCCAGGGTGTTGGACTCGCGGTTGAACTCCTGCATCATGAAGTCGAGGCGTCGGCCCTGGGCGCCGCCTTTCTTGAGGATGCGGCGGGTCTCGGCGACGTGGGCGTCGAGTCTGTCCATCTCTTCGGCGACGTCCATCTTCTGGGCCAGCAGTACCATCTCCTGCTCCAGGCGAGCGGGATCCAGTTCGCCCTGAATCTCGGCTAAACGGTTGGTGAGCTTGTCGCGCTGCCATTGCATCACGGTCGGCATGTGTTCACGAACGATGGCGACTTGTTCGATGATGGCATCTAAGCGGGTTTCTAACATGGTCTTGATGGCATCACCTTCACGGCCGCGGGCTTCGATAAACTGATCGATGGCGCTGTCGAATGCGCTTAACAGTTCCTTGCCTATGGCATCCATGTCCTGCTCGCTGCCGGATATTACTCCTGGCCAGCGCAGCACGTCGACTATGTTGATCTCGCCTTGACCGGCTTCCTGCTTGACCCAGTTGGCCGCCTGGATGATCTGGCTGGCCAGCGCCTGGTTGAGTTGCAGTTCACTGTTTTTGTCTTCACCGAGATCGTAGCGCAGATTGACCTCAATCTTACCGCGATTTAAACGTTTGCGTAGACGGTCTCTGAGGACGGGCTCCAGGCTGCGCAGTTGCTCGGGAAGGCGCAGGTAGGTTTCCAGATAACGCTGATTGACCGAGCGGATCTCCCAGGAGGCGCTGCCCCATTGTGCTTTATGCTCGATGCGGGCGTAGGCTGTCATGCTTTGGATCATGGGTAATTCCAATAGTTTAAATCGATTCAGTGACCTTGGATTATAGTCTGATGAGGTGTGGGATTAAAGCAAACTCTCCCCGCTTTACGCTTTGGGTCATGATTAACATGGCATCGAAGCGCGCAAGCCCCTATAATATGCAGCCAAATCTGCTTATCTCTATTTCAAACAGGAAATGCCAATGCGCCCAAGTGACAGAACCCCAGCTCAATCTCGTCCGGTAACCATTACGCGACAGTTCACTGCCCATGCAGAAGGTTCTGTATTAATCGAATTTGGCGAGACCAAGGTATTGTGTACCGCCAGTTTCACCGAAGGGGTGCCGCGTTTCCTTAAGGGCCAGGGCCAGGGTTGGGTAACCGCCGAATATGGCATGCTGCCACGTTCGACTCACAGCCGTATGGATCGTGAGGCTGCTCGTGGTAAGCAGTCTGGTCGTACCCAGGAGATCCAGCGTCTTATCGGTCGTGCCCTGCGCGCCGCGGTAGATATGAAGGCCCTTGGCGAGAACACTATCGTGATCGATTGTGACGTGATCCAAGCCGATGGCGGTACTCGCACCGCGGCGATTACCGGTGCCTGTGTGGCGTTGGTGGATGCGTTGAACTGGGCCCGTGGAAAGGGCTTGATTAAGACCAACCCCCTTAAGTTTTTGATTGCCGCTGTTAGCGTGGGCATCTACAAGGGCGAGCCTATCTGCGATCTTGAGTATATCGAAGACAGCGCCGCCGAAACCGATATGAACGTGGTGATGACAGAAACTGGTAAGATCATCGAGATCCAGGGCACCGCAGAGGGCGAACCCTTTAGCCATGAAGAGCTGCTGAGTCTGCTGGATCTGGCCAAGCATGGCATTCGTGAGATCGTCGATGTGCAGAAGGCGGCATTGAGTTAATTATTATTTTGTTAATTAGGACCCTACGGGGTCCTTTTTTTAAATCGAATTGAGCGTACCCCTACATTTTAAAAAGGAGAGATTGTGAAAGCCTATCAACGTGAGTTTATTGAGTTTGCCCTTGAGCGTCAGGTATTACGTTTCGGCGAATTTACGTTAAAGTCAGGCCGCACTAGCCCTTACTTCTTTAATGCCGGCCTGTTTAATACCGGGCGCGATTTGGCGCGTCTGGGTCGCTTCTATGCGGCGGCGCTGGTGGATTCGGGTATCGAATATGACCTGCTGTTTGGCCCCGCCTACAAGGGTATCCCTATTGCGACGACCACAGCCGTGGCGCTGTGCGACCACCATGATATCGATATGCCTTACTGCTTTAACCGTAAGGAGAAGAAGGACCATGGAGAGGGTGGTAGCCTGGTGGGCAGCGAGCTTAAAGGCCGCGTGATGCTGGTGGACGATGTGATCACCGCTGGCACGGCGATTCGCGAATCGATGGAGATCATCGAGGCCCATAATGCCCAGTTAGCGGGCGTGTTGATCGCGCTAGACAGGCAAGAGAAGGGCAAGGGAGAGCTGTCGGCGATTCAGGAAGTCGAGCGTGATTTTGGCTGCAATATAGTTTCTATCATTAAGCTGGAAGATCTGATCAACTACCTGTCGGAAAAACCGGGCATGGAAGCGCAGTTGGCAACAGTGAGCGCCTATCGCGACCAATACGGTATCTAATTGGTATCAATTGTCGCAATAAAAAACGCTGCCGAGGCAGCGTTTTTTATTGCGACAAGTAAGTTACAAGCAATAGATATTAATTGCTGAGAAACTCGGCGCGGGTGGCGGGGTTAGACTTGAAGATGCCGCCCAGTGCCGTGGTGGTCGTGGTGCTGGTGGAGTCCATTACGCCGCGAGACTTAACACAGTAGTGCACCGCATCCATCTTCACCGCCACATCTTTGGTCTCGAGCAGGGTCTGCAGTGCCACCAGAACCTGTTGGGTTAGTCGCTCCTGCACCTGGGGGCGCTGGGCCAAGAAACGTACGATACGGTTGATCTTAGACAGGCCTATGATGTTTTTACGCGGCAGGTAGGCCACGGTAGCCACGCCATCTATGGTCACCAGGTGGTGCTCACAGGTGCTGGTAAGGCTGATGTCGTTGACCTTGACCATCTCATCGAAGCCCATCTTGTTTTCGATGACGGTGATCTTAGGGAAGTTTTCATAGTCCAGGCCCGAGAAGATCTCATCGACATACATCTTCGCGATGCGCTTAGGTGTCTCTACCAGGCTATCGTCGCGCAGATCCAGTGACATCAAGGTTAAGATCTCGCGCATATGGTGCTCAATCTTCTCTTTGCGCGCCTCGCTGCTCAGTCCGCATGGAACCATGGGCGTCTCGAGACCACGCTCTAATAATGCGGTTTGCACCTGCTGTGCTGCTTCACTCAATGCCATCGTGTCCTCCACCATCAGATAGTGGCCTATTCAGTCAGGTTAATTTACTAATGTTTTTAACAAATTAACCTTTAAGATATTCATTATAGCCTGTCCGGCGCCACTAAACATAGGGCGGCGGGTCAGGGAGGATACCCTGAATTGCGGGTAATTTATACCCAGAATTACTAGGGGATTAAGAAAAAAGCCGATTGAGGCAATCGGCTTTTTGGGTTTTTTAGGGGGTTACAGCTTCAGATTGTCTTTGAGGAAGCCCATCATCTGACGATAGTATTTCGCCCTATGCTCATCGTTGTAGAAGCCATGGCCTTCATCGTCCATGACCAGTTTCTGATAAGGGTAGTTGTGTTTCTTGAGCCCTTCTTCCAGCGCTTCGAGCTGTTCGATTGGCGCTCGCTCATCTTCACCGCCATGCACCAGCAGCAAGTTTACTTTGAGTTTGTCGACGTTCTTGCTAGGCGACATCTGTGTCAGCATGGCGTCGTTCTCGCCCAGTACCTGTTTCAGATAACGTTCACCCGCGCGGCGCCCTTGTACATCCCCTTCGTTGAACATCAACTCGAGATCATAGACACCGGCGAAGCCGATGGCACACTTAAAGAGATCCGGTGCCAGAATAGGACTTTGTAGCGCAGAGTATCCACCAAAGCTGCCGCCGACAATACAGATTCGCTCTTTGTCCACTATGCCTTGTTCGATGACGTATTTGGTGGCATCGATAATATCGTACTGGATCTCTGTGCCCCATTTCTGGTGGCCAGCATGCTCAAATGCTGAGCCATAGCCGCCCGAACCTCGAAAGTTGACCTGCAGCACGGCCGCACCTTGACTGGCTATTAGCTGGTTTTGGTCGTCAAAGCCCCACCAATCTCTTGGACCATGTGGACCGCCGTGAGGGTTGACGACCAGCGGAAGATTCTTGGCCTCTTTCCCGTAGGGCAATGTCAGGTAACCGTTGATCACTTTACCGTCTCTGGCTGTGAAACTGATTGGCTTCATCTCGGCCATCTTATCGGGATCTAGCCACTTCTTCTGTGATGCTAAATATTCGAGTTTTTTGCTCTTAGTATCGAAAATATAATAATCGCCAGGATTTCTGTCGTTGAAGGCCTTGATGACAAGTTTTCCCGTGTCATTGGTCTGGCTGACGAGATGAACTTGATGTCCTGGGAGTGCTGCAATCAATTGTTTAAGGGTCGCGGCTAGTTTTTCGCTTTTATCTACAAACTCATAGGTCGGGTAGCCATTTTCATATTCTACGGCGTAGAGCTGCTTGTTGACGCGGTTGATCCAAACATTGCTAGGATCGACCACCTTGTCCTGGCTAATAAGCTGCTTAGTACCACTATTGATATCGACTAAATAGATCCCCTTAGGTTGGCCGTTTTCACTGCCGAGCACATAGACGCTATTGTCGTCGTTTCCAAAGGCGATAGGGCTAATGTCATTTAGGTTTAAATTCAGCTTTTCTGTGTCGACCCACTCTCCGTCTTTTCGATAGTACAGATGAGAGTTGATATAGTCTCGGGTGCCGCTAACAAAGCGGATATCACCGTCATGATCTGGTAGAAAGTTGGCATAGGAAATCGGTGCCGTAGCTACTTTTCTGCGAGCTCCCGAGTAGACATCGATACGATAGACTTGCTGTAGGTTTTCCGCAGTATTGCTTCCACCAGAGCCCCAAGGCAGTGCCTTTACCAGCATATGTTGGTTATCTTCAGGCATAGGATCGAGAATATAGGCCGTGGCTTGTATCGGTGTATTCTTCTTGATGCGTGAGCCAGTTTGGCGGCCACCACCTTTGTAACCTATCAGGTAAACGGGTCTTGAGCCATCGGCGTTGACTGCCATGAGCTCACCATAGTAGACGGGGTGATCGCTCCAGCCTTTTAGATATTCCTTCGCGAGAACGATGCGATCTTTGTTAACCCATTCATAGGAACCGACTTGTGCATTATCTGGAAAGCGAACTATGTGAATAGCCTTTTTAGTTTTAGCATTGAGAATCATCAACATGTGTTTGCCATCATGGGATGTGATGGCGCTGAGGTAATCCCCATTAGGTGAAATTTTTACATTAGAAAATTCGGCAGAGCGACTAAAGAGCTCTGCGGGATCTTTAGTTGCAGCCGCGACTTGGCTGCTAATTAGCCAAAGACAGGCTAAACTAAACGACTGTATTAGTTTCATATAACATCCTTGTACGTACAATTGTTATAGGTTTTTTGTTAGTTTGTTTCACAAGGGAGGGTAAAACAATGGACTGGGTAGTGCAATACTTTTGGCTTAAAAAGCATCGCGACCCGTTATCTACAGGCCGCTGTTTTTATTGATATTAGTTAACTCTGAAGTAGTTGTTGCTGAATAAACTGCCACTGCTCTGCGAAGTGTTCTGTGGGCTTGTTTTTGAAGTCGCTGCGAACGAACTGGGCGATGCGGCCTTCGGCTACCGCCAGTAACAGGTTGGCTAGGATGGCCTCGTCTAAGTCAAAGCCTTTGCCTTCTCTGAGGGTCTTTTCTCTTAGGATCTGTTTCAGGTGAGTCTCCACCTTGGAGAAGATTTGCCCGGTACGGTTACGCAGTCGCTCATTTTCCCCTAGTAGTGCATCGCCGTTGAGCACGCGGGAGATCCCTGGGTTGCGTTCGGCAAACACCAGCAGGAGTTGCAGCAGCAATTGGCAGCGTCTCATGGTGTCTTTCTCTTCATCCATGATGAGGTTGATGCGCGACAGCAGTGATTCCTCGATAAAGTCGATAAGCCCCTCGAACATTCTCGCCTTGCTGGGGAAGTGGCGATACAGCGCCGCCTCAGACACGCCTACCTCGGCGGCAAGTTTTGCCGTAGTGATTCGCTGGCCTGGGCTGGTTTCCAGCATGGTGGCCAGACATTGAAGAATATGTTCGCGTCGGTTGATTTTAGGGCTTGCAGCCATCTAAGTGTCCTTTACTTAATTACTACAGGAGCCATGGGCTGGTGTTGCCCATGGCTCTCTAATTGTTCTGTGTGGCGTGTCGAGGTTGTGAGTGCCGGGTGCTCGCGTATCTGGCTATCGAGTACCTGAGTGGCCGAAGCCGCCATCGCCTCGATCTGAGGTGTCGAACTCATCGACCAGCTTAAATTCGGCCTGTACTACGGGCACAAACACTAGCTGGGCCAGGCGATCTCCTATCTCCAGGGTGAAGGGCTCGCTGCTGCGGTTCCAGCAAGAGACCATCAGGGGGCCCTGATAGTCGGAGTCGATCAGGCCAACCAGATTACCTAGCACTATGCCATGTTTGTGGCCAAGGCCTGAGCGTGGCAGGATGACGGCGGCCAGGCTGGGGTCGGCGACATGCACAGCGATCCCTGTCGGGATCAGCTGGGTTTCGCCCGGCTGAATCACCATAGTGGTCTCTATCATGGCGCGTAGATCCATGCCGGCGCTGCCAGGAGTGGCGTAGGCGGGCAGGGGGAACTGTGAGCCGATGCGCGAATCGAGGATCTTGAGTTCTATGGGCGTCTTCATGCTGTCTTCATCTGCTGTGCGATCAGGGTGAGTAATTGCTTCGCTAAGGTATATTTATCGGTCGCTGGGAGTTCATACTGGCCATTCGACCAGAATACCTTGAGGGCGTTGGCGTCGCTGTTAAAGCCCAATGCAGGATCCGATACATCGTTGGCGGCAATCATATCCAGTTTCTTGCGGGTCAACTTATCCTTGGCGTAGCGCTCTACATCTTGGGTTTCGGCGGCAAAGCCCACGGTAAAGGGGCGTGTATCACAGGCCGCGACCGTGGCTAAGATATCAGGATTGCGTATGAGCGCAAGTGACATCTCTGTGGCAGATTTCTTGATTTTCTCGTCGGCAATATCCATGGTGCGATAGTCGCAAACTGCGGCGCAGCCGATAAAGATATCGCTGTGATGCACCTGTTGCATCACGGCGTCGAGCATCTCTTGGGTCGAGCTGACATTGAGGCGATTAACATTCATCGGCGTCTCGAGATTGACCGGGCCAGAGACCAGGGTCACCTTGGCGCCCATCTCGGCGGCGGCTCTAGCCAAGGCAAAGCCCATCTTGCCTGAGCTGTGGTTAGAGATGTAACGCACGGGATCGATCGCCTCGCGGGTGGGACCCGCCGTGAGCAGTAGTGACACACCCTGAAGTAGCTTGGGGGCAAAGAAGTGTTCGACGCGCTCGGCGATCACCAAGGGCTCCTCCATGCGACCCGGGCCAATCTCGCCGCAGGCCTGACTGCCCGATGCCGGTCCCCAGATGGTGAGGCCACGTTTTCTGAGGTTATCCAGGTTGTCCTGCGTCGCGGCGTTGCGATACATCTGTTGGTTCATCGCCGGGCATAGCACCACGGGGGCCTCTGTCGCCAGGCAGGTGGTGGTGATCAGCTCATCGGCCATGCCTGCATTGATGCGGGCGATCAGATTAGCGGTCGCCGGGGCAATCAAGACCAAGTCTGCCCAGCGGGCGAGCTCGATGTGGCCCATCGCCGCCTCGGCAGCCGGATCCAACAGGTCGGTGGCAACCGGATGGCCCGACAAGGCTTGCAGGGTCATTGGGGTGATAAAGGCCTGAGCGCCCTGACTCATGACGACGCGAACATCGGCGCCACGCTCTTTCAGGCGGCGGACCAAATCGGCAGACTTATAGGCGGCAATGCCTCCGCCAATTCCCAGCAGTATCTTTTTATTGGTTAGACTCATGGTGATCATTAATAGTATTTCATTTTGCCCGCTAACCATATCACACTCGACTCTGGATTGAGGATACAAGTTTTTAAAAACTAGACCATACTCTAAAGCCTGAGTAGGAACTGAGTGCCGTGATAAGGAGTGTTTATGGCGATTAAAGATTGGCCCCAGGGGGAGGGACCGCGCGAAAAACTCTTGCGTAGTGGCGTCGACCAGCTCTCTGACGCAGAACTACTGGCCGTGTTGCTGAGAAACGGGCTCAAGGGGCAAAGTGCCGTGTCACTGGCCCGAGTGATGTTAAGTCATTTTGGTGGCCTCAGACCGCTCTTTAGCGCCTCCTTGAGCGAACTGTGTGATATTCAGGGAATTGGCCCGGTGAAGTATGCCCAATTGCAGGCGGCCATCGAGTTAAGCAAGCGAATCGCGAAAGAAAATCTACAAAGAGGAAAGATTTTGTCAGATCCTGATTTAACTCGGGACTATTTAATGAGACAATTAGCGGATCGTGCCTACGAAGTGTTTGCCATCTTATTGCTCGATAGTCAGCATAGGGTGATTCAGTTCGTCGAATTGTTCCGTGGCACCATAGATTCAGCCTCGGTTTATCCACGAGAAGTGGTAAGCCTAGTGCTTGAGAAAAAAGCCGCAGCTGTCATTGTGTGTCACAACCATCCTTCCGGGGTGGCCGAGCCCAGTCATGCTGATAGGCGAATTACTGAGCGATTGAAATACGCGTTGGCGACTATAGATGTTTCGCTGCTAGACCATATGGTTGTAGGCGATCGTGAGATAGTTTCGTTTGCAGAGAGGGGATGGATAGATTGAATATCCCTTGATCTTTGATTTTAGATCCTGTATAAAATGCGCCCTCTTTGTGTGCCTCGGGCGACGGCCATATTCGAGGTACATTAATGCTCGAGCGTTAAATTGTTTTTGGAGAAGATTGACATGTCAAGAGTATGCCAAGTTACTGGCAAGAAGCCGATGGTTGGTAACAACCGTTCGCACGCTAAGAACGCGACTCGTCGTCGTTTTTTACCTAACCTACAGAACCACCGTTTCTGGTTAGAAGACGAAAAGCGTTTCGTACAGCTACGTGTATCTACTAAAGGTATGCGTATTATCGATAAGAAAGGTATCGAAGTTGTTGTTGCAGAACTTCGTGCCCGCGGCGAGAAGGTGTAATAAACCATGGCTAAAGCTAAAGGTAACCGTGAGAAGATCAAGCTAGTTTCTAGCGCTAAAACAGGTCACTTCTACACGACTGAGAAAAACAAGCGTAACATGCCTGAAAAGATGGAGATCAAGAAGTTTGATCCTGTTATCCGTCAGCACGTTATCTACAAGGAATCAAAAATCAAGTAATGCTTGGTTGATGTTTCTGAAAAAGCCCCTCATTGCAGGGGCTTTTTTTTGCCTCTCGTTTAGCGGCGCGTCAGCCTGCTTACTGTTTTTTTGATTAGCCAGCTAATCACTTCCTCTCCCCATCCAGCTGAATACCTAAGCCACTGATCTTAAGCTGTTCTGCTATGCTTAATCAGACTGCTTTGCCATGATGAAAAAATATCGCATAAGATGACAATAAATGCTTTTAATATGAATTTAAATTCAATAAAATTGTTTTGTTATTCGTCTTATAGCGATATTTTTACATATTTATTATTGAGGTTACGCGCGTGCGCACTACTGAGTTAGTCGAGGGGTTTCGTCATTCTGCTTCCTATGTGAATGCACACAGGGGGAAGACATTTGTGGTCATGTTGGGCGGTGAGGCGCTGGCGCAGAGTCAGTTTCGCTCCATCATCAACGATATCGCCCTGCTTCACAGTCTGGGGATCAAGATAGTCCTGGTGCATGGTGCCAGGCCACAGATCGATGAGGCGCTGGCGGCGCATAATCTCTCACCCGAGTATTACAACGGGGTGCGCATCAGCGACGAAGAATCCTTCAAGGTGATCAAACAGGTGGTTGGCGGTCTGCAGCTGGATATTACCGCGCGTCTGTCGATGAGCCTGAGCAATACCCCAATGCAAGGGGCGCAGATCAACGTGGTGAGCGGTAACTTCGTGATAGCCCAACCCTTAGGGGTCGACAACGGCGTCGATTACTGCCTGAGCGGCAAGGTAAGACGCATCGACGTGGCGGGCCTCAGACGTCAGCTGGATAATCACGGCATAGTGCTCTTAGGCCCGGTGGCGGCATCGGTGACGGGGGAGTGCTTTAACCTCACCGCCGAAGAGGTTGCGACTCAGATTGCGGTGAAGCTTAAGGCCGATAAGATGATAGGTTTCAGCGCCAAGGAGGGGATTCTCGACGGCAATGGCGAGGTGATTGCCGAGCTGATGCCGACCGATGCCCAGCGGATCCTCTCAGAGCTGACCGAGGAAGATAACTGGTGTGTAGGTACGCGGGCCTTCTTACAGGCCAGCATAGACGCCTGCCGTAATGGGGTGGCGCGCTGCCACTTTGTCAGTTATCTCGATGACGGTGCCCTGCTACAAGAGCTATTCTCCCGCGATGGTATCGGCACTCAGATAGTGACCGAGAGCGCCGAGCGGCTGCGTCGGGCCACCATTGCCGATATCGGTGGTGTGTTGGATCTTATTCGCCCACTGGAGCAGGCCGGGGTCTTGGTGCGTCGCTCCCGTGAGCAACTCGAGATGGAGATCGAACAGTTTATGCTGATCGAGCGTGACGGCCTGGTGATCGGCTGCGCGGCACTGTATCCCTTCGAGGAAGACAATGCCGGAGAGTTTGCCTGCCTGGTGGTGCATCCCGATTATCGCGATGCCGATCGTGGCAGCATCTTGCTGAAGAACATCATAGGCCAGGCCAAGGTACGTGGTTATGCCCGCCTGTTTGCCCTGACGACCCGCAGCATTCACTGGTTCCTCGAGCATGGTTTTCAGATAGTCGAGGTCGATGCCCTGCCTGACAAGAAGAAGCAGCTGTATAACTATCAGCGTAAATCTAAGATTCTCGCCTTAGATCTTTAAATCCGCCAGATAGAGAGTGCTGGTAAAAGGCCACCTTCGCGGTGGTCTTTTTTATGCGCCAGCGACAGAGCAAGAGAAACCGAGCATTAGGCTAGGGTCTGTTGACCTTGCCTGTTTATTTTTTGCAGCATTTTGTAGGGAATTTATACAAGGCAGAGCCTGTGTAGTGTAGTTAATCTACATGAACGGGAGATAACGCCGTAGAAATGGCCTACAAAAGCTGCCCAAAGGGTTCATTTAAACGCGCCTTGCCCTGTGTTGCGTGCAATTTACATAGAATAACTATGCGACACAGCACGCGCCTTGAGCAAAACGCGTTTAGATTGAACAAAAATTAAACCTGAAAGATAAACAGACCCTATGTAGTGGCATAGTGAATTTGGCCACCTGAATAGACGAAGTGATAGACTCACTTCCAGAGAAAAGGTGGTAGAAATGAAGAACACAAGACCGACATTCAGTGCAGAGTTCAAATTAGAAGCTGCGCAGCTGGTAACGAAACAGGGATACAGCATAACTGAGGCTGCAAGCGCGATGGGCGTCAGTAATTCAGCCATGCGTAAATGGGTAAACCAGCTTCGACAGGAGCAGCAAGGCGTATCCCCCAA
>NZ_JAKEVJ010000050.1:0-28394 GCF_022398425.1 Shewanella sp. Isolate7
TCGTTTCCAGTGGATAGGGACGACGACCATTGCCCGCTTTTGGATAAAAGGGCTCAATCACTTCCAGCAGTTGAGTCCATGGTAACAGGTTGTCCATCCGAGATAAGAAAATCTCTTTACGGGTCTGGCGGCGCTTGCTGGAAAACTCACTATCGGCAAAAGTTAACTGTTGGCTCATGGGCGGTAATGGCTGTGATTTACTATGTAGCTATGATCTCACATCAGGGACTTATTCGCATCTTCCCTAAGAGAGTCATGTAGTATCGTAATGTCACGCATGGTGTTGTTCTAGTTTGTTTTTGGCGAAATTGATTAGATCAAACAGCACCATGCGTGTCTACTAATTGATTGTAAAAGGAATTATCTGGGGATTCCCTAGCATCAGGTATTAGGGGCAGGGGATACGATAGATGTCTGCCAGCTCGTCGATTCTGCCCAGCAGCTCGTCACTCAGGCTGACGGCCGCGCTGTCGATATTCTCTTTCAGCTGGTAGAGGTTAGTCGCCCCTATGATGTTGCTGCCCACGAAACGGCGGCCGTTGACGAAGGCCAATGCCATCTGCGTCGGGCTCAGGTTGAACTCCCGCGCCAGCTCTACATAGGCCTGGGTGGCATCCAGGGCCATCTGCGAGCCTGTGTAGCGGGCGAAGCGCTTGAAGAGGGTGAGTCTGGCACCCTCTGGCCATTGACCGTCTAAGTATTTGCCGCTCAGGGCGCCAAATGCCAGTGGCGAGTAGGCCAGCAGTGGCAGTTCTTCCCTGTGAGCGATCTCGGCCATGCCCACCTCGAAGCTGCGGTTAAGCAGGTTGTAGGGATTCTGCACGCTGATGATGCGCGGCAGGCCGTGCTTCTCGGCCAGTTGCAGGTACTTCATCAATCCCCATGGGGTCTCGTTGGAGACGCCTATGTAGCGGATCTTACCGGCCTTGATCAGATCCGCCAGGGCTTCGAGCGTCTCCACTATGGGGGTGAGCTTTTCGTCATCCTGCTCTTGGTAGAAGAGCTCGCCGAAGAAGTTGGTGTTGCGATCCGGCCAGTGCAGTTGATAGAGATCTATGGTCTCTACTTGTAATCGCTCAAGGGAGTCGTTAACCGCCTGGTGAATGTTGCGCCAGTCCAGCGCCATGTTCTGACGGATATAGTCGCTCTTGCCACCTGGGGCCGCGACCTTAGTGGCGATAATGAGATCGTCACGCTTGCCCCTGGCCTTGAGGTAGTTGCCCAGGATGCGCTCTGTCTCGCCCTGGGTCTCGGCCTTAGGTGGTACAGGGTACATCTCGGCGGTATCAATAAAGTTGATGCCCTGTCCGATAGCATAATCGAGCTGCTCGAAGGCCTCGGCCTGAGTATTCTGTTCACCCCAGGTCATGGTGCCCAGGCAAATTTTACTGACGTCTAAGCTGGAATGGGGGAGTCTTGTGTAGTCCATTCAAATCTCCAGAATGCGCGAGGATTACCTCTGAGGCTAGCAAGCTTTAATCTGAAACACTAGCTAATTTATCTCTCCCTAACTCAAAAATTATCTTAATGATTTGTTTGTGACTTTTGCGGCTAAAGTTTAAGCAGCATGGGGATTTCACAGGCATCGTGGCCCGTGTTGCCAAGGGGGGCATCGAGGTGCTCGAAGCCGAGCTTCTCATAGAGATTGATCGCCTCGCTTAAGCAGGCGGTGGTCTCCAGATAGCATTGGCTAAAGCCCTGAGCGCGGGCAAACTCGAATGCCTGTAGCGCCATGCGTTTGGCAAAGCCCTTACCCCTGAGCTTGGGGTCGAAGTACATCTTCTGCAGTTCGCAGATATCAGCGTGTCCCGGTAGCGGTGCGATACCGACGCCGCCCAGCACTAAGCCCTTGTAGTCGACCACCCAGTAGTGGGCTTTATCGCCCTGGTAGACGCTGTAGAGATCGTCCAGGGTTGGGTCGGCTACGCTGTAGCCCTTGTCTGGCGTCAGGCCATACTCGGCGGAGACATTGCGGATCACCCTGGCGATATGGGGGTTGTCTTCCTGGGTGAGGCTGCGGATCTCATAGCACTGCTGGGCGTTGGCCAGATCGATGGCGCGGGTGTATTGGCCCAGGCTGGTTTCCAGCTGGGTTATCTGCTCAGGTGACAGCTGAGCCAGGATCTCCTGGTACATCTTGTTCTGTTGTTCGTTCAGGCGGTTGAGCTGACGCTTGCCCTGGGGAGTGAGCTGACACAGGGAACTGCGGCTGTCTCTGGGGTTGTTACGACTCTTGGCAAAGCCCTTGTCGCAGAGTTGGCTCACGGCGCGGCTGGCATTGGACTTGTCGATATTCAGGGCCAGGGCCAGCTGCTTTATCGACAGCTCCTGGGTGCCGAGTTCGATCAAGGCGTGGGCCTGCACCGGCGACAGTGGCTGATCGCCACAGGCGGAGTTGAGCATGCCCAGTTGCCTCACCAGTTGCCTCGACAGGCTGCGCAATGAAGAGCAGGTCTGGGGCAGTTCGACAGCCTGAGGGAGACAGGCTTCTTCGTGTATCGAAGGGCAAGATGGTGACATGGTTAGGATCCTAGTGAGCTATATAGTTGCGATTTACATCTAACTTAGATCCCTAAAAAGAGAAATGCAAGCTTTTGCTAATGTAATCATCTGGACAGGTTCGGACTGGCCTAACCTGCCTCGTTTCACCCTACCTGGATTAAGACTTGTGGCGATATCCGACGACAGGTCAGGCGAAGATCGCCGGGTTTAATAGCGGCGCCATCGCCAGCACTATCGCCTGGGTATAGACGCTCTCACGGCTGGCCTTACCCTGGGTAAAGAGACCGATAGCCCCCCCCTTCTGCTTGATGTTGACCGTGTTGAACAACCTGTCCATCACATCGCCAAGCTCTTCACCGGCCACCAGGGCATCGTACACCCTTGCAGGCAGGGGGAGCTGCGCGCTGCGACCTATGCTGAGTTGTCCCCTATGGATGATGGCCATGTAGGCGTAGGTGGCTGCGCCGTGATCGAACAGGTCGACCCCGCCCTCCATGGCAACATAAAGATCGGCCGCCAATGCCTCATCCTTTGCACCTTGTTGCTCGCAGTAGCGAGCGCGGTTGATGGCGCCCTCGCGGGTCTCAGTATCTGTCATCGGCTGGGCGGCAACCCCTGAGGGAGCGTGTATGCCCTGGCAGAGGATCTCGGCTTCGGGAAACAGCAGGGAGAGGGCATTGCGGGCGGCGCCTATCTTGACGGGGTTGGTCGAGCCGACCGTGATGCGAAGGATAGCTTGTTGGCTGAGAGCGCTGGGCATGGGTATTCCAAAAGTGAATGAATCGACAGGGCGCCATTTTGCCACAAAGCGCCTCGGGATGCATGGCGGCGGAGGCTGGGCGTGCGGCGAATTCCTTAACCCGTTTATGCTGGCTCGTGGCGACGAAAGCCGCTGATGCTGGGCTGGGCCGAGATGACCTTAGTTTAACAGATGTGAAAAAGGGTAACGCGGATGTGATGTTCTGGTTCGCTTTGGTTAGCGCGAGATTGCCGTTATGAAAATTTATAACGTAATAATTTCGATTTGGCTCACAAAGCCGATTCATTCTGAAAATTCATTACAAAAAAGGGTGCCAGATCAATTTCTGGCGACCCGGCTGCTATATGCTGTGCCCGAATTTTAGTCGTGCTCGCCGGGCGAAAAAGCGCCGTATGGCGGGGCGTCGGACCACTCAGATGCTAGAGCATCGATAAGGTTATTTTATGCAAAACGAAGCGACAATCTCTGATGTTAATCTCACGCAGCGCCAAGGTTGGACTCGCAGCGATACAACCTGGATGTTGAGTCTTTTCGGCACCGCAGTGGGCGCCGGGATCCTGTTTCTGCCCATCAATGCGGGCATGGGCGGCTTCTGGCCACTGGTGTTGATGGCCGCCATCATAGGCCCAATGACCTATCTGGCTCACAGGGGCCTGTCCCGTTTCGTCTGCTCCTCCCAGCGTCAGGGCAGCGACATCACCCATGTGGTCGAGGAGTATTTCGGTGTCGGCGCCGGTAAGGCGATCACCTTACTCTACTTCTTCGCCATCTACCCCATAGTGCTCATCTATGGCGTAGGGATCACCAACACGGTAGACAGTTTCATCGTTAACCAGCTGGGAATGGCCTCGCCGCCACGCTTCCTGCTGGCGGGTATCTTAGTGCTGGGCATGATGTCTGTGATGGTGTCTGGCGAGAAGTTTATGCTCAAGGTGACTCAGCTGTTGGTGTACCCGCTGGTGGGGATTCTGGCCTTCATGTCGCTCTACCTGATCCCAAGCTGGAAGATGGACGCCCTGATGGAAGTGCCTGCCGCCGGTGAGTTCTTAGGTACCGTCTGGCTGACCATTCCGGTATTGGTGTTTGCCTTCAACCATTCGCCGGCCATCTCGCAGTTCTCGGTCTCGCTGAAGAAGCAACACGGCAGCCATGCCGCCAAGAAGGCCGATGTGATCCTGCGTAACACCAGCATGATGTTGGTGGGCTTCGTGATGCTGTTCGTCTTCTCTTGCGTGTTGTCACTCAGTCCGGCGCAGCTGGCGGAGGCCAAGGCGCAGAACCTGCCGATCCTCTCCTATCTGGCTAACGTACATGCCAGTGGCTTCGTGAGTTACTTCGGCCCCATCATCGCGGTGATCGCCATCGTTTCCTCTTTCTTCGGTCACTATCTGGGGGCCACCGAGGGCCTGAGGGGGATCATCACCAAGCAGCTGCGCAGCAGCAACAAAGCGGTGTCTGATGCCAAGGTCGATAAGTTTATTCTCGGCTTCATGTTCCTGACCATCTGGGGCGTTGCCGTGATTAACCCGAGCATCCTGGGGATGATCGAGGCACTGGGCGGTCCTATTATTGCCGCCATCCTCTACCTCATGCCTATGTATGCCGTCTATAAGGTGCCTGCACTGAAGGCCTACCGTGGTCGCATCAGCAACATCTTCGTGATCCTGGCAGGCTTGCTGGCGATGACGGCCATCCTCTTCGGCATGCTCTCTTAATCGACTCATGTTACGCCCGGCGATAGACCGTCGGGCGAATCTCTGTGGAAGTATTTATGGTTAGCGCATTTGATATTTTTAAGATAGGTGTGGGTCCCTCCAGCTCGCACACTGTCGGGCCGATGAAGGCCGCCAAAGGATTTGTTGACGACCTGCGTCAGCGTGGAGAACTGCTGAGTATCACCAGCGTCAAGGTGGACATCTATGGCTCCCTGTCGCTCACCGGCAAGGGGCACCACACGGATAGCGCCATCATCATGGGGCTGGCGGGTAACAGTCCTGAGTCGGTGGATATCGACCTGATGCCAGAATTTATTCGCCAGGTGGCCTTGACCTCCTGTCTGCCGCTGGGCAGCGAGGCCCACGGGGTCGACTTTCCGCCTGAGGCGGTGGTGTTTCATCGCGAGGCGTTGGCGTTGCATGAAAATGGCATGACCCTGAGCGCCTACATCGGTTCTCAGTGCGTCTACAAGAAGACCTATTACTCTATCGGCGGCGGTTTCATCGTCGATGAGGAGCATTTTGGGATGACGGCGGCCAACGAAGTGGTCTTGCCATATCCCTTTGCCAATGCCACCGAACTGCTGGATTTATGCCAAGAGACGGGCATGAGCATCAGCGCCATCATGATGGCCAATGAGCGCTCGCTACATAGCGAGGCCCATATCGCCGAGGGGTTTGCGGCGGTGTGGCACACCATGAAGGAGGCGATCGAACGCGGTTGCCACACCGAAGGTGTCTTGTCCGGCCCGCTAAGGGTACCGCGCAGGGCGCCGGCCCTGTATCGCCAGCTGGCCACGGGTGAGCGCCTGTCGGCGGATCCTATGATGATCGTCGACTGGATCAACATGTTTGCCCTGGCGGTGAGTGAAGAAAATGCCGCCGGTGGCCGTGTGGTGACCTCGCCCACCAATGGCGCGGCGGGGATCATCCCGGCCGTGCTGGCCTATTTCGACAAGTTCATTCAGCCTGTCGGCCCTAAGGAATACAGCCGCTACTTCCTCGCCGCTGCGGCAATTGGCGGCCTGTATAAGCGTAACGCCTCTATCTCTGGCGCCGAGGTGGGCTGTCAGGGAGAGGTGGGGGTCGCCTGCTCTATGGCGGCCGCCGGCTTGGCGGAGCTGATGGGCGGTAATCCGGCCCAGGTCTGTATTGCCGCCGAGATCGGCATGGAGCATAACCTGGGGCTGACCTGCGATCCCGTTGCCGGTCAGGTGCAGGTGCCCTGTATCGAGCGCAATGCCATCGCCTCGGTGAAGGCGATTAACTCGGCGCGCATGGCGCTACGCCGTAACAGCGAGCCCAGAGTCAGCCTGGATAAGGTGATCGCCACCATGTATGAGACCGGCAAGGATATGCATGTGAAATACCGCGAGACCAGCCAGGGCGGCCTGGCGATCAAGGTCACCAGCATCTGTGCATAAGGCTATAAGCCTTGCGCATCAGCTCTGTAAATGAGCAATAAAAAAACGCCCTCAGGGGCGTTTTTTTATTGAGTGAGGTGTTTGCCTTAGCCGCTACTTTTCCTCATACATCAGGTAGTAGCTCTGCTTCATGCCGAGGGCCTCATAGGTCTTTTGCGCCTTGTGATTCTCCTGCTCGACATAGAGTCTGAAGCTGGCGGCGCCGCCTGCTTCCTCGGCAATCTGCTTCACCGCCTGATACAGCTTGGCGTAGATCCCCTGACGACGATTCTCTGGGCGAATATAGACGCTCTGGATCCAGTAATAGTCTTTGGCGCGCCAGTCGCTCCACTCGAAGGTAACCATGAGTGAGCCCAAGATCTCGCCAGCCTCTTCTGCCACCAGATAGAAGCCGCGGGCAGGGTTTTCGAGTAGTGTCTGTACGCCCTTGGTGAGGGTCTGTTGGTCTAGGCTGAGCCCCTCGGTTTCGTTGGCCATGGCCTGGTTAAACTGTACCAGTGCGCCGAGATCTGATTGTTGGCCTTTTCTTATTTGCATTATCGCCTCCTTAAATTTTGGCCATACTCTAGCACGCTTCTCTGCCAAGCAAAGCCAAACCGGGGCAGAATTTTTCGATTGACTCTTAGACTAAAGTCTAACTCTGCTATGCTTTGAAGATGGGGCTGCGAAGTGTCTATGGGGTGAGAAGATGAGTGATTCCGAGCAGAGAGAGTCTAGTAAAATCAATCAAAATCAGCGTGGTAGCTTGGTTCGTGGTCAGGAGCTGGATAGGGTGAACCATCTGCTGCACTTCCTGCTGACCCTTTGCACCCTCGGCGTCTGGGGACTGGTGTGGTGGCACCTGATCTTAAAATCCCAGGGCAAGGCAGAGCGCCTGTTTCATGGCTTCGACGATGCCTATTGGAGCCACCTTATCGAGCGCGAACAGCCTCCCGCCGCCCTACATACCTTCAGGGTCGACGCCAAGCAGGAATCTGTTTACTTTGAGGCCTGATGGAGCCGTGCTTGATATGAATCACAGCTTACTGCAGGTTTCTCTGATATTATCCCGTTCCCATTTGCGTCTGCCGCTTGCAGCATTGCAACTTGCTCTGAAGGAATAAGGGCGGCTGGACCAAACCATTCTCGCGATTCAAGGTTATTAATGATGCGTCAACAAACCTCTTCTTGGCTGGGCCGTGCCTGGTCTGGCTGGATGTCTGTGCCCCTGTGGTTACAAATCCTTATCGGTATGCTCCTGGGTATCTGTACCGGTTTAGGCCTGGGTGAGCAGGCGGTACTGCTCAAGCCGATAGGTACGCTTTTTGTCAACACCATCAAGATGTTGATCGTCCCCTTGGTGTTCTGTTCCCTGATTGTCGGCGTGACTTCGATGCAAGATACGGCCAAGATGGGCCGAATCGGCTTTAAATCCTTCGCCTTCTATCTGGGAACCACCTCTATCGCCATCACACTCGGCCTTGCCGTGGGGCACTTCATGCAGCCCGGCGCCGGGCTGGCGATGACCTCGGCAGAGAGTCACAGCGCGGTGAAAGAGGTGCCCTCCATCATGGAGACACTGATTAACATAGTGCCCACCAATCCCATCGCGGCGCTGGCCAGTGGACAGATTTTACAGGTGATCGTCTTTGCCGTGGCCTTGGGTATCGCCCTAGTGTTGATTGGCGATCACGGTAAGCCCGCCATCAAGGTGTTCGAGAGCCTTGCCGAGGCCATGTATAAGCTGACTGATATGGTGATGAAGCTTGCGCCTTACGGGGTATTTGGCCTGATGGCCTGGGTGGCTGGCGAATATGGCATGGACATGTTGATGCCGCTGATCAAGGTGATCCTGGCGGTCTATATCGGCTGCGCCCTGCATATCATAGGCTTCTACAGCCTGGTGCTGACCTTTGTGGCCAAGCTTAACCCGGTGCAGTTCTTCAAGGGGATCAGCAATGCCTTGGCGGTGGCCTATACCACCTCGAGTAGTGCCGGTACTCTGCCTGCCAGCATGAAATGCGCCAGCGAGTCTTTAGGGATCAACAAGAAGATCTCCAGCTTCGTCCTGCCCCTGGGCACCACCATCAACATGGATGGCACCGCCCTGTATCAGGGGGTTACCGCCCTGTTTGTTGCCCAGGCCTTCGGTATCGATCTCACCTGGGTCGACTATATCACCATCATTCTCACCGCGACATTGGCCTCTATCGGTACCGCGGGTGTCCCTGGTGCAGGTCTGGTGATGTTGACCTTGGTACTGACGACAGTTGGTCTGCCGCTGGAAGGGGTGGCCATCATCGCGGGTATCGACCGTATCCTGGATATGGCGCGCACCGTGGTTAACGTGTCGGGAGATCTGGTGGCCACCACAGTGATCGCCAAGTCAGAAGATGAGCTTGACCTGGAGCACTATAACGCCGACGCCGAGCAGAGCCAGATACTGGCAGAGCGCCTTGATAGCTAATTCCAGATAGTTACACGGGATAGGCTAATTTTGGACAGCTAAGCCTAGCTTGTAGAGACAAAAAAACCGCCTTAAAGGCGGTTTTTTTGGAGGTAATCTCGACAATTACTGCTTACTGAGCACCAGCTGGATCTTACCGTCTGCGTCTTTGAGCAGCAGCTTACCCTTGGCCAGCTCGGCCTGGGTCACCTCAGACATCGCCTGCATGACGGTATGCTCCTGCTGCATCAGCGCATCGACACAGGCTTTCATCGTGCTACCGGCTGGGGAGAGGGTCAGCGCCTGGCCGTCCAGTTGATACTTACCGAAAAATTGGTTGCAGCTGTTATTGCCGCTGAGTGCGCCATCTTCGGCAAACACCAGCTGAGCCGGGCTATAATCGATGGCCGCCTTACCCTGGGCGGCCTCTATGTGCCAGCTACCTAAAATATCCAGATCCTCGCCGCCTATGAGAGATGTGCTTTGGCAGGCAGATAAGCCGAGCAAGGTACCGGCGATAAAAATAAACTTCTTAAACATGGGGAAACTTCCAATTCTGTGAGACAGATATTTTGACAAGCTTACTCTTAATTAAAAAGCCTTAATCGGGGTTTTTCCATGATATTTTGTTCATGCTAAGCTGTTTCCACTGTCGGCCCAGCTGTTCCGACAACAAGCTGTTCCGACAACAAGCTGTGCCGACGGCAAGTTTTCTGATATGGGAAAGATAAAGCGATGATGACAGGATTAAAACTGGCCCACTGGCTGGGACTCGCGATGGTGATGGTGGGCCTGGGGATCTATGGCCTGACCTCTTGGACTGAGCAGATGCAGGGGATACTGCTGGTCTCTAGCCTGCTAGGTCTGGGTCTGGTGATGATGTCGCCTTTCCCCATAGTGCTCTTCATTCAATGGGCAAAGGCGCAGGATCAGACTCAAGTGGAAACACAACAAGATAACCAAGGCTAAATTTGCCTTAAGCCTTTACGTCGCCCTGCTGCGCCAGCTTTTGGTTGGCATGTAGATTCTGTCTCGCCGCCTCGACCATAGGTTCTATGGCCAGATGTGTGGTAGGGGGGAAGAAGCTCACGCCTATGCTGATCTCCGCCTTGATCTCCTCCTTGGCGATCTGCTTGAGCAGACGCTTGGTGAGGGATTCGAGATTGGCCTGACTATCGACGAAGGCCAAGATGGCAAACAGGCCATCCTCGATACGGGCCGAGACATCGGCATCACGCATATTATGGTGTATGACCCGCGCCAGCTGTCTGAGTCCATGACTCTGCTCGAGTTGTCCCTTGTACTGGGTATTATCTTGCAACAGGACGATACCCGCATGGGAACCGAAACGACGGCTGAGGCTGAGTTGTCTCGGCGCCATCAGGTTGAAACCATAGGGGTTGAGCATGCAGGTGAGGTCGTCTTGTACCGACATCATCTGGATCTGCTGCATCAGGAACAGATGCTTGAGCTCCGCCTGGATCAGGGCCTTGGCGTTTTCCATGAGCGGCAGGAGTCGCTGAAAATGTTTGCTGCGCTGGCTGTCACAGATCAGCATCACCCCGAAGGGCTGACCGTCTGACCAGTAGAGGGGCAGGGCCAGTAGGCTGTCGAAGCGGGCCAGATGACTCTCGGGATCTTGGCTCTCGGTGAGATCCAGCAGGCCGTAGGCGGTATGCTTGCTTAGGGCATGGGTCAGGCTGGCATCATAAAACTGGGTGCCGGCATAGAGGTTGAGATCCGTGCGCTGGCGACTACAGACGACCTGATATTCGCCATCGATACATTGCAGTACCACACTGGCCTGAGCCTGATAAAATTCATTAAGTAGATCAACTTGTTGCTGCCAACGCGGCAGAGTAATGGCGGGATGATCGGCTTCCCTGAGCCAGAGGCTGGTATCGGCGCATTCTAATAGCATAGTAGTGCTCTCTTATTGTTATTATTTAATTGCATAACTCGCTAGTCTCTGTCGCTCAGTCTAAAGACTGACGACACAAAGTGTTTACATCATACTCAAAAATTATATGTTGTGAGAATGTAAATTTTCAATTTTTGCGAGCAAAATCTATTTTCTCTTCTCTTTTGCTCCGCTGTGCAGGTATCTGTTTGCTAACAGAAACGGCCGAAATTAGCCCTTGCTCTCCGTCTCCACCGCCTCCTCGCTCTGATGATAGGACTTGAGCTGCTGCTTGGCCTGTTCCAGCATAGGCGCCAACTTGGCCGAGGAATCGGGAGCGAAGAAGGAGTGCCCCGAGTCTAGCTTTAGGCGATCGTTTTGCTGGGCCAGCAGTTTTTCGACCCTGCGGCTGATATGGCTAAGGTCGCGCTCGGCATCGACGAAGACCAACACCACGAACTGGCTATAGCTGTAGTGTGCGGCGATGTCGGCGGTGCGTATGGTGTTCTGGATGATGTTGCCCAGTAGCCGGATATGTTTGTCCTCTATCTCATCTATCATAGGCGGATTGGGATAGAGCTCGAAGAAGAGTATGCCTGCATGGGCACCGAAGCGTCTGCCCAGGTTGAGTTGTCTGGGCGCCATCATGATAAAGCCGTAGTGATTTAGCATGCCGGTGTCACGGTCGCGCATCGACAGCGACTCGATACGCTGACTCTGACACAGTAGCGCCAGATCTTGCTGCAGCAAGATTTGGAAGGGTTCCAGCATGAAGGCGTTAGTGCTGGCGGTTTCCCTGCTGCCGGGATTGACCACACAGAGGCAACCGAAAACTGTGCCGTCTGGCCAGAGAATCGGCCGGGACAACAGGCTGCTGGCGGTGGCGAGATCCTTAGGCAGCTCGGCATTGGATTCTCGGCTCAGATCCAGGTTGATCCCTTCGGGCTGACTGTTGGACAGGCGGGTGAAGAGCTCGAATTTTTCGTTATATAGGGTGCCGGAGAGAAATTTACGGGTGTCGTTGATGGAGCTGACGATGATTTCAAAGCCGAGATCCGTCTGCTGGGCGACGAAGGCGACATCAGCCTCGAAATAGCGTTTCATCAGCTCACATTGATGCATCCACCTGACTAAGTTGATTTGCGCGTTATCGTTTTCAAGTATACTCACACCCGTATGAATGTTTTCCGGCAGCATGATCGGCTCTAACCTATTGGTGTTTCAGGTTTGTTAAGTGTGGTAGTCGATTAGCTATTTTGCAAATAGCCCGAATATTTAAGGGGATATCCTTGTTTCAATTGAGTATAGAGAGTCTGTCATGACTATCCGCTTGGCCACAGGTGCCGATCTCGATGCCCTCGTCGCATTGGAGGCGAGGGAGTGGCAGGCCGAGTTGATCCCAGGGCAACGAGGCGCTTTGATGACGGGCCAGCATTTTGGTCGCCAGGAGTTATCCGAGCTGATTCAGAAGCATTGGTTGCTGCTGGCCGAACGGGGAGGGGAGATCGCCGGCTATGTGATCGCCGGTCACTGGTCTTTCTTTGGGGAATGGCCCCTGTATCGCTCTCTGGTGAAACGGCTCGAGACTAGCCGCTTCGAGATGCCCCAAGGCATGGTCGGCGCCAGCAATAGCTGTCAGTATGGCCCCATCTGGATCGCGCCATCTCAGCGTGGAACGGGCCTGTTTGCCGAGCTGGTGGCCGAGCTTAAGACACGGATAGCTCCTCAATATCCCTACATGGTTACCTTCATCGCCGAAGACAATGAACGCTCCTTCGCCGCCCATACCCAGAAGGGGCGCATGCAGGTGCTGGACTTCTTCGAGTTCGACGGTCGTGGCTATTATCTGCTGGCGACAGCGACAACGACAACGACAACTTGGGCCTAGAGAGGCTAACGAGTACCCTTATGGCAAGCAAAGAGATGAAGGGCAGGATGACTGCTAAGAGCAAGACGGCTGATAGCAAGATAACAGATAGCAAGAACAACGAGTTTCCGCAGCGCCTTGCCGAGCTGCTGACCACCTATGAGGGGGTCTCGCTCAGCGCCCTGGATAACCTCAAGTTGTTAGCCGCCTTGGCGGCCCAGGCCGAGCTTGGCTGCGAGTGTCTCGAGCTGAGCGATGAGCCGCGCGCCATCTATGTTGCGAATTGTGATGGGCACTGGTTTGATTGTGGTTTCAGTAACGCCTATAGCGCCGAGATTCGGCCCATGGCGCGGCCGTCCGAGGCGCAACTGGCGACGGCCAGAAGGGTCGAGGTGCCGCTGCTCAACGCCCAGCAGCTGAGCTTCATGTGTATGCAGTATGCCCACTTCGACCACTGTTAGCCCGCTGGCTCGGGTGAGTTAAGCATGAGCGCGAGCCGCCTAGAGGAGCGCCTAGCAAGCGGCGTGAGAATGTTAAGGATGAGTCGTTAGTGATGGTGAGAACCTTTGCCCTGCTGGGCGTATTATTCAGTGGTTTCCTGGTGTGGCTGATCGTCAGCGCCGATGCCGGGCGCAGCAACCCCTTGTTTGAGCTGGCCCATTCGATTCCCTACGGTGACAAGCTGGGGCATATGATCTTGTTTGGCACCCTGACCTTGTTTGCCAATGTCGGCAGTCATTTCAGGCGTGTGTCCCTCGGCAAGGTTCGCCCCTATCTAGGGGCCGTGGTGGTCGCGATTGTGGTGATTATCGAGGAGTGCAGTCAGCAGTATTTTCCCAGCCGTACCTTCGATGGCTATGATCTGCTGGCCGACGGGGTGGGCATCATGCTGTTTAGCCTGCTGAGCCTCTATCTTGAGATGCGATTCTTTACTAGCAATGAGTCGACTAGTTAAAGCTAATGCTATTTCATTGACAAAGATACAAAAAAGCCGCCTTTTGGCGGCTTTTTGCTAACTGGCAAAACCAGTCTTATAGCTTGGCGTCTGCGCGTAGCGCCTCTGCCTTGTCGGTACGTTCCCAAGGGAATTCGTTACGACCGAAGTGACCGTAAGCGGCGGTCGACTTGTAGATAGGACGTGCCAGGTCGAGCATCTCAGTCAGGCCGTATGGACGCAGATCGAAGTGCTGACGTACCAGACCGATCAATACTTCTTCAGAGACCTTACCCGTGCCGAAGGTTTCGACGCTGATAGAGGTTGGCTCGGCCACACCGATAGCGTAAGAAACCTGGATCTCACAGCGATCCGCCAGACCGGCTGCCACTATGTTCTTGGCCACATAACGTGCCGCATAGGCCGCGCTGCGGTCAACTTTCGATGGGTCTTTACCCGAGAAGGCGCCGCCGCCGTGACGAGCCATGCCGCCGTAGGTGTCGACGATGATCTTACGACCCGTCAGACCACAGTCACCCATAGGACCACCGATAACGAAACGGCCGGTAGGGTTGATGAAGTACTTGGTGTCTTTGTTCAGCCACTGCTCAGGCAGTACTGGCTTGATGATGGTTTCCATCACGCCTTCGATCAGATCAGATTGGCTGACGCTGTCGCAGTGCTGAGTAGAAAGCACGACGGCATCGATGCCGACGATCTTGTTGTCTTCGTAGGCGAAGGTCACCTGGCTCTTGGCATCTGGACGCAGCCAAGGCAGTGTCTTGTCTTTGCGTACTTCCGATTGACGCTTCACCAGTGCGTGGGCATAGGTGATAGGCGCTGGCATGAGTACGTCGGTTTCGTTGCTGGCGTAACCGAACATCAGGCCCTGGTCACCGGCGCCTTGCTCTTTAGGATCGGCGCGATCGACACCCTGGTTGATGTCTGGAGACTGCTTACCAATGGCGTTGAGTACCGCACAAGAGTCGGCGTCGAAGCCCATGTCTGAGTGGGTGTAGCCGATCTCGCGTACCGTCTTACGGGTTAGCTCTTCGATGTCGACCCATGCAGAGGTGGTCACCTCACCACCGACCATCACCATGCCGGTTTTGACGTATGTTTCGCACGCCACACGTGCCTTAGGATCTTGTTCTAAGATCGCGTCGAGTACCGCATCAGAAATTTGATCGGCGATTTTATCTGGATGACCTTCTGAGACCGACTCAGAGGTAAACAAGTGCTTTGCCATAATGGAAAAATCTCGTCTTTAAACAATTCGAATGTGTAGAAGTATCTACATCTAGACGGCCATTTTAGTGGAAATCAGATCGGATAACACCCTTTTCGATGAAAATTGTGGAGTAAAACCGGGTAATTGTTCTAATGTCTCGGATGAGTTTAAATAAAATTCATGACTAAGCCTTTGTTATTATTGCTTTTTAATTGTCGTTATAAGCCGCCGATTTTTTATTGCCAAAGGATCGCTTAGGGCTGATTAGCGCCGCGACGGCCAGCAGGGGTGGCAAGGAGGTGCGGGTTGCTCCGGCCCGGGTAAGTGAAATCCTGACTCCCCCTAAGGCGGTAAGCGAGGTTTTACCTGGAATGGCAGAAGCGCCGTTTTTAGGGTCTAGAAGGATTTAATCTAAGCTAAAGGGCGAATTTTATTTGCGTCCCATCCGCGAGTAGGGGAAAATATGCCCCCATTGTTGCCCGCAAATTCGGCCCGCAAAATCCCCAACATTCAAATCAGCAGGAGAGAGCATGTCATCTCGTAAAGAACTCGCAAACGCTATCCGTGTGTTAAGTATGGATGCTGTTCAGAAAGCCAACTCTGGTCACCCAGGTGCGCCATTGGGTATGGCCGATATCGCCGAAGTGTTGTGGAATGATTTCCTGAAGCACAACCCAAACAACCCAGAGTGGGTCGACCGCGACCGTTTCATCCTTTCTAACGGCCACGGCTCTATGCTGATTTACTCTCTGCTTCACCTGACGGGTTATGCACTGCCGATGGATGAGCTAAAGAGCTTCCGTCAGCTGCACTCTAAGACCCCAGGTCACCCTGAGTATGGTTACACCCCAGGCGTTGAAACGACTACGGGTCCTCTGGGCGCGGGTATCAGCAACGCGGTAGGTATGGCGATTGCCGAGAAGACTCTGGCGGCGCAATTTAACCGTCCTGGTCACGATATCGTTGACCACTTCACTTACTGTTTCCTAGGCGACGGCTGTCTGATGGAAGGTATCTCTCACGAAGCCTGTTCACTGGCGGGTACTCTAGGCCTTGGCAAGCTGATTGCCTTCTGGGATGACAACGGCATCTCTATCGACGGTCACGTCGAGGGCTGGTTCACCGACGATACCGCTAAGCGTTTCGAATCTTACGGCTGGCACGTGATTGCCGGCGTCGATGGCCACGACAGCGACGCGATTCGCGCGGCTATCGAAGAAGCTAAGTCTGTTACCGATAAGCCAAGCATGATCTGCTGCAAGACCATTATCGGTTTCGGTTCACCAAACAAGTCTGGCAGCCACGACTGTCACGGCGCGCCACTGGGCGATGTCGAAATCGCTGCGGCCCGTGAGTTCCTGGGTTGGGAGCATGGTCCATTCGAGATCCCTGCCGACGTGTACGCAGGTTGGGATGCTAAAGAAGTGGGCGCGGCTAACGAGTCTGCCTGGAACGAGAAGCTTGCTGCCTATGAAGCCGCTTACCCAGAGCTGGCTGCCGAATATAAGCGCCGCGTGATCACTGGCGAACTGCCAGCCGATTTCGAAGAGAAGGCACAGGCCTTCATCAAAGAGTGCCAAGAGAAGGGCGAAAACATCGCCAGCCGCAAGGCATCACAAAATGCTATCGCGGCCTTCGGCGCAGCCCTACCTGAACTGCTCGGCGGCTCTGCCGACCTGGCCGGTTCTAACCTGACACTATGGTCTGGTTCTAAGGGTATCCAGGAAGATCCTGCCGGTAACTACATCTACTACGGTGTGCGTGAGTTCGGCATGAGCGGCATCATGAACGGTGTGTCGCTGCACGGTGGCTTCATCAACTACGGCGCGACCTTCATGATGTTCATGGAATATGCGCGCAACGCGGTACGCATGTCTGCACTGATGGGCATCCAAAACATCTTCGTATACACCCACGACTCTATCGGTCAGGGTGAAGATGGCCCGACTCACCAACCGGTTGAGCAGCTGGCTAACCTGCGCATGACACCAAACATGATGGTATGGCGTCCATGTGATGCGGCCGAAACTGCCGTGGCATGGAAGATGGCTATCGAGCGTCGTAACGCGCCGACTTCACTGGTGTTCAGCCGCCAGGGCCTAGCTGCACAGCCACGTACCGAAGAGCAACTGGCTAACGTCGCCAAGGGCGGTTACGTGTTGCAAGACTGCGCCGGTACACCAGATCTTATTCTGATCGCTACGGGTAGTGAGGTGCAGCTGGCACTGGATTCAGCTAAGGCGCTGACCGAGCAAGGTAAGGCGGTACGCGTGGTCTCTATGCCATCGACCGACGTGTTCGACGCGCAAGACGCCGACTACAAGGCCTCTGTACTGCCTGCTTCAGTCACTAAGCGTGTCGCTATCGAAGCGGCTCACGTGGACTACTGGCACAAGTATGTTGGTTTCGACGGCGCCATCGTCGGCATGACCACCTTCGGTGAGTCTGCGCCAGGCGGCGCACTGATGAAGCACTTCGGCTTCACAGTGGAAAACGTGGTTGCCAAGGCTAACGCCATACTTTAAGGCATTGCCACCAAGGGCATAGGGCAAGCAGTTGCCCTATGCCATGATGACTCGGCTTATCGATGACGATAGGCCGTTGTCGCATCAAGAAGCCTATCTCAGGACGGTGTTAGGAGTGGAAAGCAATTAATGATTAAAGTTGCGATTAATGGTTATGGCCGGATTGGCCGCTCGATTCTTCGTGCCCTCTATGAGTCAGGCAAGCGGGATCAGATCCAGATTGTCGCCATTAATGAACTCGCCAACCCCGAAGCCATGCTTCATCTGACCCAATACGATACCACCCATGGTCGCTTTCAGTCTCCCGCGTCACTCGATGCCAATACGATGACCATAGGGGATGACCGTATCCTGCTGCTGCATGAGGAAGATGCCGAGAAGCTACCCTGGCAATCCCTGGATATCGATATCGTGTTCGAGGCCACGGGTGCTCTCATCGACCGCCAGGCCTGCGAGGCCCACATCAGGGCGGGCGCCAAACAGGTGCTGATCAGCCATCCCTCATCCGGCGATGTGGACGCCACTATCGTTTACGGCGTGAATCATCAAGATCTCAAGGCCGAGCATCAGGTGGTCTCTAACGCCTCATGCACCACCAACTGCCTGGTGCCCATCATCCAGGTGCTCGACCGCGCCTTTAAGGTGCGCAGCGGCGCCATCACCACGATTCACTCGGCGATGAACGATCAACAGGTGATCGACGCCTACCATGACGACCTCAGACGTACCCGCGCGGCGGGGCAGTCGATCATTCCGGTCGATACCAAGCTGGCCAGAGGGATCGAGCGTATCCTGCCCGAGATGAAGGATAAGTTTGAGGCGATATCTGTGCGCGTGCCGACAATTAATGTGACTGCAATTGACTTATCGGTCACCTTAGATAAACGTGTCGATATCGATACAGTGAACCAGGTATTATCTCAGGCGGCAAATGGCTCATACCAAGGGGTTGTGGGCTATACTAATGCGCCATTGGTATCGTGCGATTTTAACCATGATCCCAGATCCAGTATCGTCGACGGCACCCAGACGCGGGTGAGCGACGGCCACCTGGTGAAATTACTCTTGTGGTGTGACAACGAGTGGGGCTTTGCCAACCGTATGTTGGACACCAGTTTAGAGATGATAAAGGCCGTAAGAGCCTGATTTGAATGTTTTTAGCCTAGTGCCGGTGAAGCGTCCCGGCGGTGGGAAATCCAGTTTTGCTTTAACTTTTATTTTTAACTTTAAACTTTAAGGAAACGTGAAATGGCGATTATCAATATGTCAGCGTTAGATCTTCAGGGCAAGCGCGTGCTTATCCGTGAAGACCTCAATGTCCCTGTAAGCGATGGTGTGGTCACCAGCGACGCGCGTTTGCGTGCCTCTCTGCCAACCATCAAGCTGGCGCTCGAGAAAGGCGCGGCCGTGATGGTGATGTCTCACCTGGGGCGTCCGACCGAAGGCGAGTACAACAGCGAGTTTTCTATGCAGCCGGTTGTCGAATACCTGGACAAGGCGCTGGACTGCCCGGTACGCCTTGCTAAAGATTACCTCGACGGCGTAGAAGCCAATGTCGGTGAAGTCGTGGTATTCGAGAACGTGCGCTTCAACGTGGGCGAGAAGAAGAACGACGAGGCGCTGGCCAAGAAGCTGGCAGCCCTGTGTGATGTCTATGTGATGGATGCCTTCGGCACCGCTCACCGCGCTCAGGCGTCGACTCATGGTGTCGGCCTGTATGCCCCTGTGGCCTGCGCCGGTCCGCTGCTGGCTGGTGAACTGGAAGCCCTGGCTAAGGCGATGGACAACCCAGCACGTCCTTTGGTAGCCATCGTGGGTGGCTCTAAGGTCTCGACCAAGCTGACCGTGCTCGAGAGCCTCTCTGGCGTGGTTGACCAGCTGGTCGTGGGTGGCGGTATCGCCAACACCTTCATCGCCGCAGCCGGTCACAACGTGGGTAAGTCACTCTATGAAGCAGACCTTATCGACGAGGCCAAGCGTCTGGTGGCTAACGCCCAGAGCCGTGGTGGCGATATCCCAGTACCGACCGATGTGGTTGTGGCTGGTGAGTTCAGCCCAACGGCGAGCGCGACCCTTAAGCCGGTCGATCAGGTGGCTGACGAAGACATGATCTTCGATATCGGTCCCGACAGCGCCGAGGCACTGGCCGAGATCCTTAAGAATGCCGGCACCATCGTCTGGAACGGCCCTGTAGGCGTGTTCGAGTTCGATCAGTTCGGTGAAGGTACCAAGCGCATCGCTCAGGCGATCGCCGACTCTTCTGCCTTCTCTATCGCCGGCGGTGGCGATACCCTGGCGGCAGTCGACAAGTATGGTATTGCCGACAAGGTCTCTTACATCTCTACCGGTGGTGGCGCCTTCCTAGAATTCCTGGAAGGTAAGGAACTACCTGCTGTGGCTATGCTGGAAAGCCGCGGCAAATAAGTAAAAGTATTATAAAAAAACCGCCGATAGTCGGGCCGCATGGAATTGCAGGTTTGGCTATCGGTATAAAAATCTGTCCAAACGATAGTGACCTCGGTGGTTAAGCGGGCTGCGCCCGATGACCACCCTATTATTGGAGTTAAAAATGGCCTTAATTTCCCTACGTCAACTGCTAGACCATGCCGCAGAGCACGGATACGGCGTTCCCGCGTTTAACGTTAACAACCTGGAGCAGATGCGCGCCATCATGCAGGCGGCAGAAGCCACCGACAGCCCGGTTATCGTTCAGGCGTCTGCGGGTGCACGTAAGTATGCGCGTCCTCAGTTCCTTAAGTATCTGATGGCGGCGGCGCTCGAGCAGTACCCAGATATTCCTGTGTGTATCCACCAGGATCACGGTACTCACCCTGACGTGTGTCAGCGTTCTATCCAGCTGGGTATGTCTTCAGTCATGATGGACGGCTCACTGATGGCCGATGGTAAGACACCGGCTACATACGAGTACAACGTCGATGTGACCCGTAAAACCGTTGCCTTCGCACACGCCTGTGGTGTGTCGGTAGAAGGTGAGATCGGCTGTCTGGGTAGCCTGGAAACTGGCCAAGCCGGTGAAGAAGATGGTGTTGGCGCCGAAGGTATCCTGAGCGAAGAGCAGCTGCTGACTACGCCGGAAGAAGCGGCGCGTTTCGTGGCCGACACTCACGTCGATGCCCTGGCTATCGCTATCGGTACCAGCCATGGTGCCTACAAGTTTAGCCGTAAGCCTACCGGTGACGTGCTGCGTATCGACCGTATCAAGGAGATCCACGCGCGTATCCCTAACACTCACCTGGTGATGCACGGTTCATCTTCTGTGCCACAAGAGTGGCTGGAAGTGATCAACCAGTATGGCGGCGCCATCCCTGAAACTTATGGTGTACCACTGGAAGAGATCGTCGAAGGCATCAAGCACGGCGTGCGTAAGGTTAACATCGACACCGACCTGCGTCTGGCCTCTACCGGTGCGGTACGTAAGTTCCTGGCGGAAAACCCAAGTGAGTTCGACCCGCGTAAATTCCTTAAGGCCTCTATGGAAGCAATGGCAGACATCTGTACCGTGCGCTACGAAGCCTTCGGTGCGGCTGGCATGGGCTCTAAGATCAAGCCTAAGTCTCTGCAAGCCATGTATAAGGCATACCAGTCTGGCGAGTTAGATCCACAGGTTAACTAATTCGGCTTGACGGCAATAGGTAGTTTGACAAAGGCCCGCCATTTCGGCGGGCTTTTTTATGGCCAAGACGCAATAAAAAGTAAGGACTAACTCTTGCCGTTAGGTGAGTGGCTAGTTCAAAATGCTGTAAAGGCAAGTGCAATTTTCATTTCTGTGCGCCGAATGATACTATTGCGCCAATTTTTAAGGGACTTAGATAAATAGGTAAACAAATAATGAAAAAACTGCTGACAGCCACGGTCATCCTGATGGCGGCTCCTTTTGCTGCCCATGCGGGTGCCGATTTTGTTAAGGGTGACAGAACCTTTGCCGCCGACGCCGAACTGGGTGCGACGGTTACCACAGGTAACACAGAGACGACCTCACTTAAGGGCCGTCTGGACATGAAGCACGAGCTGGGCAACTGGGAAAACCAGTACCTGTTAGAAGCCCTCTATAAAGAAGATAGCGGCGAAGAGACGGGTAAGCGCTACTACGGTCTGGTACAGGGCAACTACAAGTTCAGCGACGTGAACTATATGTTTGCCAACGCCAACCACGAGATCGACCCATTTACCGGTTTCGATTCTAAGTCGACGATTTCTGCCGGTTATGGTCACAAGTTTGTCGATACCGAGAAGACGACCTTAGCTATCGAAGTGGGTCCTGGTTACCAGTACAAGCGTCTGGACGATGAGAGCGCCGCCGAAGCGGGTTATGACACCGAAGATAGCTGGGTGGCGCACGGCGTGATGAACTTCGAAACCGAGATCACCGACAACTCTAAGTTCAAGCAGCTGTTTGTGGCCGATTATGGTGAGAGCCTGGAAGGCCGCTCAGAGACGTCTATCACGGCCAACATAGTTGGCGCGCTGGCGATGAAGTTTGCGGTTATCGTGCGTTACAACAGCGAGCCGCTGGACGACAAGAAGAGCACAGACACCGAAACCAACATGACCCTATTGTACTCTTTCTAATAGGGTTTTTAACGGATTCAAGAGACGCCTTTCGGGGCGTCTTTTTTTAGCTGAAATCAGCCTGAAAATAGGCCTGGGTCAGCTTAAATTTGTATCGGGATGTATCATAATTATTTAAATAATTTAATGGGTTATGTGCTGATTGTCACGAAAGTCGCCGGGCTTAAGTGTCACACTAGCTAAGAGACGACAGCCAGGTTTGGCGTCGTGATTCTTGTGTGATTCCCTTAATGTGAGACCCCGATGCAAATAGGTTGCTGTTGGTTTGAGCCGTCTCAGTCGACGCTGTCAAATCAAGACAATGACACCAGCTGGCGTATGCCGGGTGCGGAGTTTGCCGTACTCAAATTACTGACCGAGCGCCGTGGACAGGTGATGTCCAATGCCGACCTCTTGGCCTGCCTGCCAGAGGAGGAGGCCAACATGGCGCGTCTGGTACAGGCGGTGGATCGTATTCGCTTCTTTCTCGGCAGCCCGTCGGGCAAGCTGCTGGAGTCGGTGGGCGATCAGGGTTACATACTGCATGCCAAACTCTCACCTCACCGCGAGCTGTTGGGCAGCGGCCCAATTCGTCGCATGACCAAGCAACAATATATCCTGCTGATCTCCCAGCTGTTGCTGCTGTTTCTGCTCATCTATTCCGTATTTGAGCCCTCCAACTATCTGCCTTCCCTCGGCGAACTGCTCGGCGAGCAATAGCCTCCTCCCGATCTCTGGCTAGGCTGGCCCATGCCCATACTTAGGCTCACTTTCTTATTCATACCTATACTCGTGCGCATGTTTAGTTTGTATACCTAGGGAAGGTGCGAACAAGTCGTCGCACAGCTCTGGCTTTGATAGCAGCGACAGTTCAAGGCATTCAACTGAGGGCATGCCGAGGCCTGCTGAAGTTGAATAACGCCGAAATGGTGTTGCTATCAAAGCCCCGCAGGGCGAGGCTTACAGCGGTATTTGCTGCGTTACAGTTCTTGCGAAGGACTAGGGCCATTCGCTGCAAACTGTGCCTTGCATCTATCCACTTTAAGCACACGCAGAGCAAGCGGATCAGAAATAGCGCAGAAAAAACGCTTGAGAACAAAGCAGGATTTTTAGATAAGTAGTTATTCTACAATTAAAAATACTAATACAGTTATCGAGCGTTTTAACAAGCTAGAATGATCAATTATTTATTACGATTGGTATAAAATCGGGACATAAAAAAAGGGCCACACGCTAGGCGGTGACCCTCAAAGTGGTGCAGTGGGTTAAGTGGAGGGGAGCAGAACCAATTCGTTGGTCGCCTTGGCACCTTTTATCTCGATTCCGACCTTATATTCCTTTACCGAACCAGGCGCCGTGTTGGCGTCCCAGTTAAGATCGGTTGCATCGAAACTGTACTGACCCTTGTCAGTCTCTGTTAGCACGCCCTGGCAGTCGCCTTCGGCGCTGTCACACAGATAGCTCTGGGTCACGTGCCAGTGTTTCCAAGCCTTGGCGTTAGATGACGCTGTCGTGCTGTCGGGGAAGCCGAAGTAGACGATGCGATAATCCTTGGCATTGGTGATGGCCAGGCCGTCAGCATCCTTCAGGGCAAAGTTCAGTGCGCCCGTCACGCCGTCAAACTCGGCCAGGGTCAGGTTGATGGCTAAGGCCTCACCGGCATCTATGGTGTCGGCAACCGGCGGCGGAGTGATGTTCCCACCGTCATCCTTATCATCGTTGTCGTCGCTACCGCAGCCGCCGCAGATAAGCGCCGTTGCCAGTAGGGCAGTTAATAACTTCTCATTCATGACCTGCTCCTTTAGTTAAAGTGGCCGGTATGGCAAGTCGTACATTCCATGTCAGACTTCACGCTGGCGGCGCTGCCCATGGTGGTCTCTACGCCGTGACAGCTTTGACAGCCTTGGGCCTCGCTTGAAGGCTTTGACTCAGGTAGTGCCGAGATATCTTCGCCTGCATGTGCACGGTTAAGCAGCTCGACCAGATGATAGGCCACAGAGGCCGACAGACGCTTACAACGCTCGCCCTTCTGACTGAAGGTAAAGCCGGAGGCCTTAGACCAGTTACTGATAGAGGAGTGACACAGGATACTGTTGGCAACCGATGACTTACCGACCAGGGCCGTCTTCTCGGCGGTAGAGCCGATACCAGCCACGAACTCGTCGCTTGAATAAGGCAGCTCGGTCACCTCGTAGTAGCGGAAAGAGGCACCGATCACGGCAGAGTTTTGACCGTTGATGTCGTCTAGGATGTTGACCAGCATGCCGGTGGCGTTGTTGTTACCACACACTGTGCCCTGGCCCACGATACCCGCCCAGCCATAACCGGCCAGTGCCGTTGGAATCGTCTTAAACTTGTCGGCGTCGGCGCTGCTTGAGTTAGCCAGCATAGTCACTAAGGCGTAGAACACCTGGTGCATACATCCGCCGCCAGTCTCATAGGCCAGCTTGGCTGTCGCCATAGGATCGAGTGGAACATACTTGAGCTTTTCACCCAGTTCCAGTTTGTAGTTGCCTTGTTCATCGGTGGCGGCGAAGGCCGATGTGCCCATTAGGGTTGCGCCTGCCGCGGCGGTGCTGATGCCGATGATTTGGCTAAGTGCTTGGCGTCTATTGATGGTCATGACAATGTCCTCACTTGGATAGATGTTATTTTTGTTGTTGGCGTGGTTAAAGGGATACGCCGGTTTGAACTTGGGGTCAGTGTGGTCCGGGTAGATTGCAAATAGTGTGATTTGGGCTGGATGAAGCCATGGGATGGATGAACATCTGCGGGCAGGCGTTTTTTGGGTGTCTTGCATCGATTTGTTCAATTAATGTGTTGGCTGGGTATTGTTTGGCGCGATTGCACTGTGGTCTGGATCACCTTATTTGTAACATTCATGTTAATTTGCAGCTTTCGCGTGGCGATAAATAGTGGGCCTATGGACGTGAAGAAGGCGGCGGGGATCACATAGCTTATTATTCCCTAGGGCCTGTTTATCTTCGCGTTCATTTTTGCAGCATTCTGTATCGCTTTTATACAAGGCAGAGCGATTGTAATGTGGTGTGCTACATCAATGAGCGATAACGCAGTAGAAAAATGATACAGACGCTGCCCGTAGGGTTCGTCTTGAGCACGTTCAACGCTTTGTTACTCGGCTTTTATATAGAATAACTATACTCCAAGCCTCCTGCCGCGATTTGAACGTGCTCAATTAGAACAAAATTTGTTCTCAAAAGGTCAACAGGCCCTAGCAATTGTAAGGGCATTTTTTAGATGAGTTTCGAGGAGATAGAGGGGATCACAGATTTTTTTACTGCGTTTGCATAAGCTTATTAGCAATGAAACGACAGAGTAACAAAGATGCAACTGGGTGATTGCCGATTCGACAGACATGCTGGCGTGCTCACCAACGAGCTGACGGGTGAAGAGTGGCATCTACCGCGCGCCGAACTGCAGGTGCTATCGCTCCTGCTGGCCAATAGCGACAAGGTGGTGGCTAAGCGTGTCTTGGGTGCCGGGGATGACGAGCACCCGCCACTAAGCGACTCGTCGGTGGCGCGGGCGGTGTTTATGTTGCGCTCCTTCCTCGGCCCGCTGCATGAACATATGATAGAAACCGTCAAGGGCAAGGGCTATCGTCTGCGCCTGGATAGCGCCGTGCCCTCAAGCGTGCATCATGCCGACAATGCGCCTGCACAGGCGGAGCTCCACGGTGTGGGTGAGCGCATCGAGGCGGTTTTAGCCTGGCTGTTTGGCAAGCGCCATCGCTGGATCAAGCTGTGGATAGGGCTGATCGTCCTGCTACTGGGCGCCCTGGTCTCTTTGCAGCTCTTCTCTTCGGTGAGTCTCGAGGTGCAACATAGCGAACCCTATCTGCGCCACGGTATTACCCTGGAGTCGGGGCAGAAGATGATGTTTATCAGCTACGCCAAGTCCAAGACCAATAACACCTCTTTGCTGCGCCTGTCGGAGAAGATGTCTCAGGCGTTTGAGCGCTGCGAGTCTTCGCCCTGGAAAGAGGTCTATATGTCGCTGTCCCACGACAAGCAGGTGTTTAACATCACCATGCGAGGCGAGAAGATGGGGCAGTCATTGGTGCGCAACCTTAAGTTAACCGATTACAGGCAGCAGAAGCGGTTTATCTCCGAGGCCTGGTTTAAAGAGGTATCTCTGTGTGAATAGAAAGGTACTGTGGGCGATCAATATTATTGTGCTGGGGCTGCTGGCGATAAGCATCACCATCAGTTATCGCTATCTCTATCCCAGCGAAAGCATCATGCTCAGCTGTAGCTCCGAGCTGTTCGATCGCCGCGACGAGGCTCAGGCCGAGGGACGTCACTATCTGCTGGTGGATATCATGGCCAAGAAGCAGCAGGCGCAGATCAACTATCGCTACTTTAACCTCGACGGCACTTCGGCGGGCACCATACGCATGCAGGGCAGTTTCCTCGATTTCGATAAGGCCAACGGCCGTTATCACTTCTCGGTAGAGACCAAGGAGGAGATAGGCACCGAATCGGCTGAGACCATGCCAAGGCATATGCAATATCTCTCCTATATCAGCTCTTTTAACTTAGACAGCAAGGGGATGCATAATCTCTCCATCGAGACACTGGAATTAGATCCCCACAGGGACTATGCGGTGGTATTATTTCAGCCGAGTAATACCATCTGTGGTTGCCGTATAGTGCAATAGTCGCACTTAGGCTATACTCAGGATGTGCATTTCTAAATTACTGAAATAATTCTATTATTCTGAGGTTTTGTGTCTAAGGTCAATATCAAGCAGGAAGAGTCTCTGTCGATCAAGTTTACCCATCAGATGAAGGTGGGTGACCATAGGCGGCTCGACCTCTATTTCTTTCTGCCCAAAGAGATGGGGATTAATCCCCAGAGCCTTGACGAAGAAGAATATTATCATGCGGCCATCGCCGGCCGACGCTCCTACTACTCCTCAGGCTTGCATCTGCCACTGGTGCAGGGGCGCTTTATCAGCCAGAAGAAGCGTACCGTCGAGGAGTTCAGGCTCTACCTCAACCTGTTTGCCTATCAGTTTGCCGTGGCCATCGAGACCGACAGCAAGGAACTGGCCCAGGTAGAGGATGTGGAGCAGTTTTATGCCTCGCTCAAAGATCTCAGCGAGATAGTCACCCAGCTGTTGAAGAAGTTTCGCCGTAACGAGCCCAGTGACCCTAAGTGGAAGCACTACTTCGAGAACGCCGATAACTACCTCTCCTGGTTCTGTGAGCAATGCCTGCTGAAACTCATGTCCCATGCGCCCCGCAGCAGCGACTACAGCGAGGTGACAGAGGAGGTGATCAACCTGTGTCGCAGCGAGAACAGCTATCGCGACAGCAAGAACTATAACTCCTCTCAGACACTGAACGATCCCAACCGCATCTCTAACAAGATGCTGCTGCTTCGTCGCCTGATCCAGCAAGGGGTTGTGTTGAAAGAGGAGCAGAAACGATTAGGTGTGGGCCTCAAGAAGATGACCACGGGGATCGCCACCGCCTTCGTGATGCTGGTGGTCTCGACCCTGATCATCAAGGCTCAGGGGATCTTCAGCGGCCTGACCATGGCCTTGGTATTTACCCTGGCGGTGATCTACGGCTTTCGTGAGATCTTCAAAGAGGACATTCGTAATGCCCTGTGGCGGGTGATCCAGAAGGGGCGTCCGCGCTGGAGCCGGATTCTGCGCGACACCACGAGTCAGGCGATGATCGCTAGGCAGCATGTGTGGATAGACTTCATCAAGTCTAAGGATCTGCCCGAGCAGATAGATGAGATCTTGAGGCGGCGCCACAGCCAGAACAAGCTCGATGCCGACATACTGCACTACGGCATCAACTCGCGCATCGCCAGCAAAGACTTCCTCGCGGGTTATTCCACCATTCAGGAGCAGGTGAACTTCAGCCTGGCTCCCTTCGCCCGCTACCTAGAGCGCGGCAAGGCCAAGATCTACAAGGAGGCCGACGGCAAGATCAGCAGCGACTCGGTAGAGCGCCGCTATCAGATCAACCTGGTGCTCTCCCTGCAAGAGGGTCGCAAGCCGCCACAATTTGCCCGCTACAAGATCACCATGAACCGCTCCACCATAGTGGATATCAGCGAGAGCGCGCTACCAGATGGGGTAGAGGGGATAGGGTTAGAACATGATGAGGTTGAGGGCTAACTTGCCCTTAGTTGAAGTTTTTAGTTTCGACTGACTTTGCTCTGAATTAGCGGATTTCAGCGTTAACCTTCATTGTTTTGAATTGCCTGCCGCAGGCCTTATGTGCAGATACGCCTGTGAGACGCCGCAAGTACATATATGGACACCTCGGATAGATCAAACATTTTGTGAGTAACAGAAAGTAATACTGCGTACGTATATCCGACCTGTTTGTGAGCATCTTCGTGCTCTGGCCTTAATGAGAACCGCGCCTTCGCTGCTTATCGTCCCTTCGGTGTTACAACACCTTGTACTCTCTCAGCATTTGCGAAGGCCGGTATTACCTGTTACTTCATTAATTGCGTTCGGTTTTTAGGGTATGTAATTGTTTTTGTTATTTAGC